>CAZSUX010000030.1:0-15291 GCA_964610135.1 uncultured bacterium
GGAATGACTCGCTTCTAGTCGTGGACGGAAGCACGCACTCACGCGTGAAGGCGATATCGATACCAGGAGCGACGATAGCGGTCTGGGACCAAGTCCTGGACCGCGTCTACGTCAGTTGCCAGAATTCCGCCCAAGTAGCCGTGGTGGACGCAAAGACGAATTCTCTCTTGACCTATGTACCGGTCGGGGCGTGCCCCATGAAGATGTACGTCAACACGCTACGGCAGAAGCTATACGTCTTGAACTACGATGCCGGCTCGGTTTCCATTGTCGACATGGCGACCAATCAAGTCATCAAGACGGTAGTTGTAGGCGGCTATCCGAACGCCGGGTACTACTGCCGCAGCGCGGACAAGTTCTACAGTGCCGGGCCGCACAACCAGTGCGTGGTCATCGGAGGGCAATCAGACACGGTTGTCAAACGGATATCCTTGCCGGGTATCGAGGACGTGTTTGGTGCAACGGGGAACGAGAGTGCGGGTCTGGTCTACCTGGGCACGTTCACGGGGCAGGATGACTACGTCGCGACCGTGTTGGCAGAGAGTGACTCCGTCATCGCGACCGCGTGGACGGGTCGGGAGCCATGGGGGCTTGCGTATTCCAGCCAGAGCGGCATGGTGTACAGCGCGTCGTCGTGGTCTGATGAGGTGTACGTGCTGTCGGGCGACGGTGCGCGGGTACTGAGGACTCTGCAGGTGGCAGACTGTCCGTCCGTGTTCGCCTGTGCCCCGCGCCACCGGAGGTTGTATCTGGGCCATTTGGGCAGTAGGTACGTATACATCCTGCGAGATACGGCGGGGGGTATAGAAGAGCAGCAACCGCTGCGTCCCGAGTTCTGCGGCGCGCTCAGCGTAGCGCCGAATCCGTTCCGGGACTACCTGCGAGTGCAGGTAGAACCGCAGCCCGTCGGTATCCACACCCCGACGGAGGTCCGAATCTGCGCGGCAGATGGGCGGGTTGTCGGCAGGTTCCGCCTGAGTCCGAGCGTAGAGGGTACTTCCAACGCGGTGTGGGATGGCCGCGACCCGGCGCGAGTCCCGGTGCCTGCCGGGGTATATGTGGTAACGACGAACTCGGGCGACTGCCTGAAGGTTATCAAGGCCGGTAGCGGTCCAAACGACCGGCACGGGATGCCGGTCATCCACGGGGGGCGGCATGATACATGGCTTGAGTGAAGGCATGACGGAGCAAGGCAGTCCGGTCGCGCGAACGCGACGACCGGTCGGATTCGGATGGAGCCTGTGGGTCGTGGGCATCGCACTGCTGTGCGCAGCAACGCCGGCGGTCGTTGTCGAGGATGACTATGAAACGGGGTCAGGCCCGTACACTTTCCAGGTTGCCCTGATAGCGGACCCGAGCAACAACTGGGACAATCTGCGGGCAGCGCGGGACACAATCAACAGGCTGGTGGATGAATACGGGGAGATAGAGATGGTCATGGTCCTTGGCGACGTGACCAGCACGGCCGACACGACCGCCGAGTTCCCCAACGCGAAGCGCATCCTGGACAGCCTCCACGTGCCATACGTGCCCCTGATCGGCAACCACGAGATGGTACCCTACTGGCTGGACCCGCCGGTGCCGCCAAGAGATGCTGAAAGTCTCTTCACCACGAGGTATTTCGACCGGACGTTCGGCCCGGTGTACGACTCGCTGGCAGCCGGAAAGTACCCGCAGATCCGGGACTTCAGGCGCTACGGGGAGCATCCGTGGAACTTCGAGATAGAGTGGCCTATTGGTACCCATGATACCTTTGCCTACGACATCTGGCAGGACTTCGCCTTCCGGGCCGGGCCGGAACTGAGTCCGTTCCACTTCGTATGCCTGGACTTCAACAGCCGACAGAAGGTGCCGGGCCAGAACTACGGCGTGATGCCCTCGGCTGACCTTCACGAACTGCCGTTCGACAACAAGACTTCGTCAATCAGGGTACGCGGTGGCACGCTACCCGTCAAATGCGTCGTGTTCGCAGACGACTCCCTGAGGGGCGACTCACTGCCAATCAGTGCCGACACGTCTGACCTGGGCGCTTTCGACGATAGAATCAGCTCGGTACGTGTCAACGAAGGGGTGACGGTGGAGTTGTACGACGACGCCGGCTTCGCCGGGGACACCTGGTTGCGGCTGACAGCAACCGACCTCGACCTGGACATGAACGGCTCGGCTCAGTGGTGGCGTGATCATGTGAAGACGTACTGCGACTCGGTTGCGAGCGATACCATCAGGGAAAACGTGATCTTCTTCGCGCATCACCCGCTGAAGGCGGTTGACCCCATCGGAATCGCCAATTTCCGGCAGGACGAGGTTGACGCAATCGCGTCATTCATGGCACCCTACGCTTGTGACGTCGGTGGCTGGTATGCCGGCCACCTCAATGATTCAGCTCCGTTGATGCACGTGCCCGGCCACGGCCGGGTACGCAGCCCCGTCAACGGCAGCAAGATATGCGACTGGTATATGCCGCCCGCGTCCCAGTCCTATGGCGGTTGGGTGAAGATACTCACACTTCACTACGGCCGGGAGCCGCTGGTCGACCTGGAATACAGCGGCACGATTGACGACACCGTCGACGTCATATATGAGGATGAGATTCCGGTCATAGTCACCACGCTGCGGCCGGGCTTGCTGACCGCGCGCATCCAGAAAGGACGTCGTCCCATCTGCACTCTGGTTGAGTCCCTTCCGCGGGGCCCGGGTCGTGAAACCGACACTCTCGCATGGGACGGCCGGGACAGCATCGGCGCACCGGTATTGCCGGGCGACGACTACACCGTACGCTACTACGACGAAGACGGCTTCTTCACGGGGTTATCGCCCTTCACGGTCAAAGATACGAGCCCGCCGGCCTGCAAAGAAGCGGGCGACACTGGGGAAACGTCCCACAGGCCACGGGGCATCAGCATCACGCCCAATCCGTTCAGCCGGAGTGTGGAAGCTGTCTGGTATCCGCCCGCGAGAGGCGGAGATGTCCCTCGAGTGTATGCGCAGGACGGAAGCCTGGTCAGGCGGGCCGAGATTCCGGCGGGCGGGACCCGTTGGGTCTGGGACGGCAAGGACAGCCGGGGCCGGCTTGTGCCTCCGGGCGTGTACGTCGTGGTCGCACCGGGCGGAGTCCGAGCCAAGGCCGTCAAGCTAAGGTAAGGGACAGAACGCCAGTCTGCGCTCACGCGGGAGAAGGCTGGACTGACCAGCGGCCGAGTAGAGTCAACCGGAAGGTTATCCTGACCGAATAGCCCAGACGGACTCGTATCCATGGACTGCCCGCGTTTCCGCGGGCAGTTTCTTCTCAACCAAGCTGTGGCTTCGGCACGCCGATGTAGACGGTGTCGTCGCCGTGCGTCCGGGTTAGGCCTTGCATCAGTGGGAATGTTGGACGCGTGCCGCGCAGTCCAGCCCGCGCGCAGCGCACGGTCAGACGTCTCGTAGGTGACTACCGCCGAGAACCTACAGATCCTCGGGGGTGAGCCCGCTGTGCTTGGCGATTCGGGCCAGCATCCGCGGGCCGATTTCGTCTTGGTCGTGGAAGGCAAACACGAGATCCGGCCAGCCTTGGCGGCTGAGGACCCGGTACGATGTACCCGACTGCCGCTTGATGACCCACCCGATGCGAAGCAGCGCGGCCAGGACTCGATTGGCCTTGGTGGAAGGCCAATCACTCATGCGGGCACGGCGAATACTTCCCGGAGCACCGGAATCTCCTCGCCGTGCTCGATTCGGTCAGCGAGAGCCCGCAGAGCCAACGCCTTGACGTTGGCTATGGCCGCGGGGCGAGTCGGGCCATAGGCCATGACGCCGGGCAACTCCGGGACTTCTGCCAGCCAGCGCCCGTCGCTTTCTCGCTCTATCTCGATCTTCATTCACGCTCCAGTCTGCCGTCGGTCCGCAGCAGGACGCAGCCATTCATCACACAGTAGTTTTACCCGGTGGCGGCTGGATGTCAAGTGGGCGCAGTACGGACGGCTGGAGGCCGACAGATGTCGGCTCACAGCCGGAGGCCAGTGCGAGAGGCCAATTGCCGGCGGCTGCTTGGACGCGGAGATGTCGAAGACGTCAGTGCGAATCTTGGCCAGGACCTTGGGGTCGCAGCCGCGTACTATTGGGAACCGGCTTCCGCACGAATGAGTCGAGTTCTTATCCTTCGTCCGAGACGGCCTTTCGATCTATCTCCTTCCGGCGTAAGGCGTTAGGCGACCAAGGCCAAACTCGCACCCCCACCCGGGGGATGGTCTCCCGTATCGTTTCCGATGTAGTCCCGTTCGTGGTTTCGTACATCGCTCGGATGGTTATCTCGACTGCAGTTCCCCCGTGAGCTTCCTGCGCAACTGCCCCGGCTACTCAGACTGCAACGAGTCGGGCTACGACCCACGTAACGGGCCGATTGACCCGGCCGGCAGTTGTCCGCTTCCCTCCGCACGCAACGGTAGCCGTGATCCCCCCGGCCATCCGAGAAACCACGAGGTCCGTCGTCCCTCACACTACGACCGGAGTCTTTGCCCCGATCGTATCCCGCACGTCGCAGGCGCAAGCGGGCATACCCGATTTCAGATTGCAGCTCGACGGACAATCGCGGACCGGCTCAGGCTTTGGGCTGGATGAAGGTACCGATGTCGGTGGGTCTGATGACGCCGCCGGAGACGACGAGCTTCAACCCTTCTTCGATGCTCATCGCCGTCTCGGTGATTTCGGTCTCGGGGATGAGGGCGAGCCAGCCCGAGGTCGGGTTGGGCGCGGTCGGGAAGAAGACGAAAAGCGCCCGGCGGCCGTCGGCGAGCGTAATCCGTTCATCGCTCGTGAGGAACCCGACCGCGTATATCCCGTGGCGCGGGTACTCGGCGAGGACGGTCTTGCGGAGCGAGCTGCGGTCAACGAACACTGCATCGGTGAGCTGGCGCGCCGATGTGTAGATGCTCTTGACGATGGGCATGCGCTTCAGGACCTTGTCGAGCCAGCCGAGCGTGAACCGGCCGATGAGACCGGTGGCAATCCAGCCGGTGATGAGGGTAATGAAGAGGAAGAGCACGAACCCGGCGAGCGTCGCGACCCAGCCGGGCAGGCGCTCAAGCCAGGGGTGGACCCGGAAGAGCGGGTGGAACAGGTTGCCGAGCCGGACGATGATGAACCAGAAGACGAAGACGGTGACGCTCAGGGGCAGCAGCGTCGCGACGCCGGTCAGGAAGTAGTGGCGCAGCTCTTTCAAAGCCGGGCCTTCTTTGCCGGGGAACGACTCAGGACCACCACCGCGGTTGCGGCGATCATAGCGTCGTGTGAAAGCGGAAGATCATCCTGTGCGCCGAGCTATCCATGCGTGCTCTACTGCCCAGAATCGAGCCCCGAACCAGCTACGTCGCTTTGATGAACGGGTTGTCCTTGCCGGTTCGCTGCAACGCGGCGTCGGCGAGCAACTCCTTGCGGCAGTGCATCAGGAATTCCTGGCAGACCGGCGTCTGGTAGTCGGAATAGGTCCAGGCCAGCGGCTGGAACTTGCCGGACTGGAAGAGAAGCGTCAGCTCGGCGTAGACGCCGTCGCGCATGTAGATGCGGTGGGCGAAACCTTTGGTCGAAGCCAGCACCAGGTTGTGCAGAGAGAGCAGGCCGGGGTCGAGGTTGACGCGACGCTTGTGGTCCGGCCCGAGGAAACGCTTCTCCAGAGAAATGGTCGTGCGCTTGAAATCGGCGAGTTGCTCGGACTCGGTCAGGCCATGGAACCCCACCCACTGTCGAATCAGGTTGGGGCCCATCTCCTTTTCGTAGTAGTCCGTGAAGCCGAACGGAATCTCCTCGCTCTTCACTGTTACGGCCCCGAACCCCTCGGCCAGCGCGGACTGTGCCTGCGCCAGCAGGCTCTGGTCCGAGGTAAGTAGTCCGACCACGAGTTTCACCGGGTCGTCGTTCGGGCGTTCGTCCTTTAGTCGTTCAAACATGATAGTCTACCTCGCATCTTCCGGCGCGGCGTCCTTGTGGCCGCCGTCCATTGCCAGTGAATCAAACGTTTCGCCCTTTCCGGGCCCGGCGTCGTCCGGACCGGCCTCGCGCCGTGCCAGGAATTCGCCGATCTCCTCCATCCGCGGCAGGTCCTCGAGCCCGGCCAGCCCGAAGTAACGGAGGAACTCGGGCGTGGTCCGGTAGAGGAAAGGGTTGCCCGGCCGGCTGGCGCGGCCATAGGTCGCGATCAGCCGCCGCTCTAATAGCGTAACGAGTGGGCCCGAACAGTCAACCCCGCGCAGTTGTTCGATCTCGGGCCGCGTGACCGGTTGCTTGTAGGCTGCGATGGCCAGCACCTCGAGCGCGGCGCCTGAGAGCCGGTGGGTGTACTGACGCTGGTAAAGCCGGCGCACGAATTCGGCGTACGTCGGCATGGTATAGAGCTGGAATCCCTGCGCTACCCGCTGCACCCGGAAGGCCCGGCCGGTTTCCCGGTAGTTGGCGTTCAGCCGGTCAATCGCCGCCCGCGCGGTTTCGGGCGGGACCTCGGCCAGCTCGGCCAGCCGGTCGAGCTTGACCGGCGAGTCGGCGGCAAAGAGCAAAGCCTCGATGACTTGATCGGGGTCAAGAGGAGAGGAGCTGGGGATTGCGGAATCGGGAGTCGGGAGTGGGGAGTCGGGAGTGGCGATTGCCGATTCGGCCCCGACGGGAGGCGGAGCAGTTTGCGCTTCGGGTTTCAGTTCTTGCACTGCGGATTCCAGAACAGGACCAACGCCCGGGTCGGGACGCGTGTCTTCCATTTCCTCCACTTGTTCCCTCGATCCCTCGATCCCTTGATTACTCAGCTCGGCGTTCTCGCTCATCGCTTCAGCCTGAATCGCGCCAGCAGCGCGGCCGTCGCCAGGCGCAGGTCTTTCCGGTCCATGAAGCACGTAAGCCTGGTCTCCGAGGTCGAGAACGCGTCGAGGTGTACTCCGACCCGGTGCAGGGTCTCGAGCGTGCCGGACATGATTTCCGGGTCTGAGCCGACGCCCGGCCCGACCACCGACACCGAGCAGAGCGAGTCCCTGATGTCGAGCCGGTCGGCCCGGACCTTCTTCGCGAGCCGGGCGAGGATCGTCTTCGCCGCGCTCAACTGCTCCTCGGGCACGATGAACGAAAGGTCGAACCGGTCACCGTGCACCACGCCGTGGTTGAAGAACACTACCGGCACCCGGGCCGCGGCAAGCTCGGTTACTACCTGGTGCAGACACTTCTTCTTCTTCGGCACGTCGACGAGCGAGAGCCGCACCAGTTTGTGGTTGTGCGTCATCGCCCGGACAAAAGCCTTCTCCATCTTCTCAAGTTTGGCCACAGTCGTACCTCGCTTATCGTTGAATGAAGACCGGATGGACAGCCGCACCCGGTACTTGGCCGCGAGCGCGCATGCCCGCGGGTGAATCACTTCCGAGCCGGAGCCGGCCAGTTCAGCCAGTTCCTCGAAGCTGAGCTCGGGCACCAGCCGCACGCCCGGGAATTCGGAAGGGTTCTCGGTGAAGACGCCGTCCACGTCCTTGTAGAGCTCGCACCGTTCGGCCCCGAGCGCGGCCGCCAGCGCCACCGCGGTCACGTCCGAACCGCCGCGGCCGAGGGTCGTTATCTCGCGCTCCGGGCTCACGCCCTGGAACCCGGCGACAATCGGAATCTGCCGTCCGCGCAGAGCACGGCGGAGACGGTCGCCGCGTATCTCCTCGATACGCGCGTCGGAGTGGAACCGGTCGGTGATAATTCCAACCTGGGAACCGGTGAACGAGACCGCTTCCAGCCCTTGGCTGAAGATGGCGAGCGACACCAGCGCCATCGCCTCCCGCTCGCCCGCAGTCAAGAGCATATCGAGCTCGCGCCGCTGCGGGCTCGGCGTGATTTCATGCGCCAGCCTGGTCAGCGCGTCGGTGGTTCGGCCCATCGCCGATACCACGACCACGACCCGGTCTCCGGCCGCGCGAGTAGCTACGACCCGGCGTGCGACCCGGCGGATGCGCTCGATATCCGCGATCGAACTTCCGCCGTACTTCTGAACGACTAACGGCATTGGTGTTTGGCCAAGCTTGGGACACGATCCGAATTGTCCGACAATTCGGTCATGTCCCCGCCAACGATGAACGATGGACGACGAACGCTACCGGCAAACTCATATGTCGTTGAGCCAGTTGCCGATGCGCCTCGCTGCTTGCTTGAGTTGCTTCTCGGGCGCTACCAGGGCGAACCGGACGAATCCTTCGCCGTACTGGCCGAACCCGGTGCCGGGCGCGCACATCACCCGACAGTTCGAGAGCAGCTTGCGACTGAAGTTGAGTGATACCGATTCGCCGGCCGGCGCAGTTTCGTGGCCCACCGGCATGCGGGTCCAGACGTAGAAAGTCGCTTCCGGCAGATGCACATCCCAGCCATGGCTCACCAGCTCGCCGCAGAACGCATCCCGGCGCTGCTTGTACATCAGGCGGTTGGCCGCGGCGAACCTGGCCCCGGACTGCAGCGCGAAGACGGCCGCGTCCTGAATTGCGCCGAACGGGCCGGAATCGGTGTTCTGTTTTATCTTGAGCAGCGACTTTATCAGCCGCGCGTTACCGACCGCCATGCCTATGCGCCACCCGGCCATGTTGAACGTCTTGGAGAGCGAATGGAACTCGACGCAGCGTTCCTTTGCGCCGGGAACTTCGAGGATGCTCGGCGGCTTCACCTTGCCGAAGTAGAGCTCGGAATAGACATTGTCGTTGACCACGAAGAACCCGTAGCGCTGGGCCAGTGCGACGACTTCGCGGTAGAACTCAATCGGAGCCACGGCCGCGGTCGGATTGCCGGGGAAGTTCAGACAGAGCAGCTTGATGCGACGAGCGATGCGGGAGAGCCAATCGAGATCGGCGAGGAAGTCGTTCTTCTCCTCAAGGGGAACGGGAATCGGCGTAGCCCCGCAGAGGCGCGACTGGTTCTGGTAGACCGGGTACCCCGGATCGGAAACCGCAACCGTATCGCCCGGGCCGCAGGTTCCCCATATCAGGTGCGCGACGCCCTCTTTCGACCCGAGCAGCATCGAGACTTCGGTTTCCGGGTCGAGTTCGACGTGGAAGCGGCGGCGATACCACGCGGCCACCGCGGCGCGTGCGGCGAGCTTGCCGGGATAACTGGGATAGCGGTGGTTCTCCGTCTTCTTGAGCGCCTTGGTAAGTGCGGCAGATATCGGCTTGGGCGTGGGTTGGTCGGGGCTGCCCTCGCCAAGGTCAATCAGGTCGCGGCCGGCACGGGACTTGAGGTCATCCAGTTCCTGAAAAAGGTAGGGCGGAATCCAGCCGAGTCTAGCCGCGGACGGCTCGTGCATCTGTTTCAATTATGGGTCCAAAATGACGATTTGTCAAGCTCTTAAGCAATCATATCCCTATGATTCAGCCCCGCAGTGTCAAGCGGTCGGGCGTGGCGCCGAGGTACAGGTAGAGGTAGAGGTAAAGGCACGGGGGCTCGGAGTCTTCACCTTTGCCTTTGCCTTCACCTCTGCTCTCTGCCTATTGACAGATTCCAGCCCGGGGGTAGAATTCTCCCGGAGGCGGTTATGACCAAATATCTGGTCTGCCTGTTCTTTGCGGCAGCGGTCGCGGCTGCCAATCCTTTCGTGGAGACCTACCTGAGCGAGGTCAGCGTCGACCCGGCTCACCAGTTCGTCGAACTCCACTGCGCTCCCCAACTCCAATCAGTTGACCTGTCCGGTTGGCAGATTATCACATCCACGTCGTCCTGCACGTTGACCTGCCAACTCGATTACTACCTCCCTCTCTTGGTTGACTCCGCCGCACTCGCGGGTGGAGAGGTCGGATACGGCACCATACGTCTCAATCCACTTGGTGACAGCATCATGCTGGTCACGGACTCGGGTCCGGTTGCTGACGTCGTGCATTACCCCAGATGTCCGACCGGCTACGATAGCGCACCATTGCCGCCTTCTACCGGCAGCATCGCGTTCTGGAACTACGACGATATGGAAGGCCAGTCGATGAACTGGTACGTCGACTCAACTCCAACACCGGGCTGGGAGAACGACGACTACAGCGTCATTTCCGGCACTATCTCCGGGACTGGTGGAGACACGCTGGACGAAGTGTACGTGACCGCGCAGGGTCAGAACGGACACTGCCACCGTGGGCTCTATCACCAGACCGGCTACAGCATCGGCGGACTCGGCGCAGGAACATACGAGGTCAAGGCTTCTGCCTATCATCAGGGCCATCTCTACCAGGCGACCTACCCCGAGTCAGTATTCGTCGGCTACAGCGGGGCTGTCAGCGGCATCAACTTCGTCTTTCCGGTAAGTGGCGTGGCCGAGACACCATCTGTCCCTCTGCTACCGCTAGTGCGCGTCTCGGGCCGGGTCCTGTTCCTATCTGGCAATGGCGAGGCTCTTGTGAATGTGCGGCTCTACAACCAGGTCGGCTCACGCGTCGGCGAGTTCCACCTCGGCCCATTCGAAGGCAAAAAGAGAATCGCGCTTCCGGCAACGCTTGCGCCCGGCGTCTACTTCGCCGAGGCGCAAAGAGGCATGTCCCGCAGCCTCGCCAAAGTCGTCCTCTGGTAGGGAAGTCGACATGAGGACAACTGCAGCCTTCCTGATGGCATTTGTGACCGTGGCAATGGCCAATCCGACCTGGGAGGGCATCGTGGTCAACGAATTCGAGACTGCGCCTCAGTATTTTGAGCGCATCGAGCTGCGTTCGATGTTGTACCCAGACCGGTACCCGTTTGAAATCGGTGGCTCCCAGATCACCACGAATGCCGGCACCGCGATAATAGACTCCGGTGTCTGTTTCGACTCGTGGCCTTGCCTGGTGGTCTTGGACAGCACGAATACGACCGGCACGTTCAGCCTTGGCGATGATTCCGACTACATCAGAGCATATCTGTCAGACGGCAACGATACTTTCTACTGGGAGGTCCGTTATCCAGGCCGGTCTTGGGTTCCCCCGCGGGGAGCGTCTGCTTCGCTCGCTGGCTGTTACTACATTGACCTGTCCCCTACATTCGGTGAATGGAATGACGATGCCGGGGGTGGTATCTGGGGCCACGTGCGCGACCAAGACTCGGCGCTCAACGGCGCGACGGTACGCGTCAAGTCTGCCTACGGATACGGCACCCTCGCACTCGGCACCTACCGTGACTCACTCTATGGGACCGGCTACTTCGAGCTGAAACCAACCGGGCCCGGTAGGTTTGTGGTGACCGTCGAATGCTCCGGTTATCTGCCCTACACGTATCCTGAGACACTAGAATTGGCGGTGAACGAGGGACGTCAACTCAACATATGCCTCGAACGCGCCGGGGTGACTGAAGAACGGGCAGTCAGCGCTATCGTTGTGGGACTGAACCAACGCGGGCGGACGCTTGTCCTGAACGCAGACAGGCCTGGGACAGCGCTCGTGAACCTCTATGACAATCTCGGCCGGGTCAGAGTTTCGGAGAAGGTTACGTTGGCGTCGGGCAGCAATGAGCTGGCACTGCCCAGCCTACAGAGTGGCATCTACTTCGCGAGCTGCCGATTCGGGGACCGGACCCTCAGGACAAAGCTCGTGTTCTACTGACCGGCCTTCGTCATTCGGACTTCGGACTTGGCCTCAGCGGCCCCTGTCGGACAGTGCGGGATTGTCACTTGACGCTGCTAGCGCCAGGTGACCGTCACGTCTTTGTCCGGGAAGAACTTCTTGCGCGTGAAGAAGTAGGACACCGTGCTGTCTGACCTGACCACGCTGTCCGGCTTGAACGTGAGCGCTACATCCTTGAAGCCTGCGGGTACAGTAACTCGAAACTGCGCCAGGTCAATCGGCCGCTTCCACTTGCGGGTAGTGGTAACGATATAGGTCGCCGAGTTCGTCCTGAGCGGCTGGCGGTAGTAGGCGAAGAAGGAATCCTCGGCACTCGGCCGGAACTGCATTCGGAACGAGACGCCCGAATCCTGACGTACGAAAGTGCGAAGTTCGAGCGCCGAACGCCGAACTCCGGAGTCTGCAGTTTGGCGGTTGGCGGTCGGCGTTCTTAGTTCGATAGAGTCCGGGTAGAGGTGGGTTGAGTCGAACGGGAAGGGGTAGAACAGGGATGCTACCAGTGGCTCTTTGGCCGAGCACGTGAAGTGGTACACCCCACGGAGCTCGAGCGTACCCGGCCGGACGTCCATCGCTATCTCCTCGCGCGCGAAGTGCACCGGCGATTCCGGCGCAGCCTTTCGGCAGGACGCCAAAGTCAGGCCTGCGCAAAGCGCGACAAGAAGAACCCGATGCGACATGCAGGGAATATCCTCGCACGCCCGGCCTTTGTCAATCTGCGCAGTGTCCGAACATTCCGGGCGGCGGCCTTGATTTCAGGCCCTTTTTGGCTACAGTGTAACCCGTGAGTCCAGAAGAACAGCCTGCTCCGCAACCGAAGAACCGCAGACCGCAACGTCGCCGCCGGCCGCATGGCCGTGGCCCACGGGGCCACGTTGCCCCGCCGAAGAACCCGGAGACGGTCAGTTTCCTTTGCGACGTAATGCTCGGCAAGCTGGCGCGGGAGTTGCGCCTGCTCGGCTACGATGTCGAGTACGACCGCACCCTGGGCGGAATGCCGGCTTACCGCGTCGCGCGGCAGAGCGGCCGCATACTGCTCACCCGCACGAACAAGCTCAAAGGGCTGCCCGGGACGATATACGTACCGGGCCAGCTTGCGCCGGAGCAGGTGGCGCAAGTGAAGGCCGAGATAGACGCGGGCCTGAAACCTGCAGTCCCGGTCGAAGAACCCGCAGCACCGGCTTCGGAGAAACCGGCTCACACCCGACCCCAGCCTGAGCGCGCACCGGCTCCCGCCCAACCGGTTTCCCCACCGGCCGAGAAGATTGCGGCGTACGGCCGCTGCCTGCAGTGCAACGTCCCGCTGGAGAAGCTGACCCGCGAGCAGGCACGGCCCCTGGTGCCGTTCTTCATCTACCAGATTCACCACGATTTCCGGGGTTGCCCCAAGTGCCGCAAGGTCTTCTGGCCGGGCAATCATGTCGAACAGATGGCGCAGCGGGCCGGGCCACCGCCGCGAGCGCGCCGGTCGTCCCGCGGCGGGCCCCGCAGACAGCAGAATACTGGAGAAGCAAAGTAGCGGAACCGACCGGAAAACGGCACCGGGCCCGCTTGTCAGGGAGGTAATCGGATGGCGGTTGTACTAGACGGCAAAAGCCTGAAAATCGAGGACATGGTTCGCGTGGCGCGACGGCGCGAGAAGGTCGAGCTGTCCGCGGCGGCCAAGACCCGCATCAATAACTGCCGCGGGTTCATCGAGGAGAAGGTCAAGGCCCGGGCGGTGATGTACGGCATCACCACCGGCATCGGTGAGCTGTCCGAAACCATCCTGACCCCGGAGCAGACCGAGCAGTTCCAGCGCTACATCGTCTACTCGCACTCGGCCGGTTGCGGCGTGCCGCTGCCGGAGGAGACGGTGCGGGCGGCCATCTGCTCGCGCCTCAACGTGCTGTCCAACGGCCATTCCGGCATCCGCCTGAAGGTCGTCGAGTGCCTGGTTGATATGCTCAACAAAGGCGTGACGCCGGTCGTCTTCGACAAGGGCTCGGTCGGTGCGTGCGGCGACCTGTCGCCGATGAGCCAGATGGCACTGGTGCTCCTGGGCGAAGGCGAGGCGTTCTACCAGGGCAAGCGGATGAGCGGGGCCGAGGCGATGAAGGCGGCGGGCGTGACGCCGATCCAGTTCGAGGCGCGCGACGGCCTGGCCGTAATCAACGGCTCCAACATGACCGCCGGCTGGGGCGCACTCCACCTGTATGACGCCGACCACTACTACAAAGTGTCGGAAGTCGCCGCCGCGCTCACCCTTGAGGTGGTCAACGCCAACATGGCGGCATTCGACGAGCGGATTCACAAAGTGCGGGGCTATCCGGGCGCGGTCACCTGTGCCGAGAACATCCGGCGCCTGACCACCGACTCGGAGATGCTCAAGCAGCCGGGCAAGAAAGTGCAGGATGCCTATTCACTCCGCTCGACTCCTCAGGTTGTGGGCGGGGCCAAAGATGCGCTCAAATGGGCGCGCTACATGTTCGAGGTCGAACTCAACGGCGTGGGCGACAACCCGCTCTTCTTCCCGGACGAGAAAGCCTACCTGACCGGCGCCAACTTCCAGGGCACGCCGCTCGGGCTTGCGCTCGACCTGGCCGGCGAGTGCGTGACCATGATTGCGGTGCTCTCCGAGCGCCGGACCAACCGGCTGCTCAACCGCAACCTCTCCTGCGGCCTGCCGGCGTTCCTGACCAAGGGCGCGGGGATGTTCTCCGGCCTGATGCTCACCCAGTACACCCAGGGCATGCTCATCTGCGAGGACCGCATCCTGTCGGCGCCGGCGTCAGTCGGCTCGATACCGGCCGCGGCCGACCAGGAGGACTTCGTATCGATGGCGTTCACCAGCGCCCTCAAGACGAGGCAGATACTCGACAATGCCTGGTACGTGGTTGCCATCGAACTGATGGCCGGCGCGCAAGCGGTCGAGTTCCGCAAGCCGCTCAAGGCGGGCAAAGGTACCCAAGTCGCCTACGACTTTGTACGCAAGCACGTCAAGATGATGGTCGAAGACCGGCCGGTACAGGACGATATCAACAACCTGACCGCGGTTGTGAAGTCGGGCGAGCTGCTCGACGCGGTCGAGCACGCGGTCGGGAAGCTGAACTAGGAAGTTAGGAGTTAGGCGTTAGGAGTTAGCAGGACGGAGTTCGGGCCGCTCGGTCCGACTCCTAACTGCTAACTCCTACCTGCTAACTAGCGCGATGCTCATCAAACGACTCAAGGACTGCCGGGAGATGGTCGCCGGGGACCGGACCCGCCTGCGCGAACTGCTCCATCCCGACCGCGACCCGGCGGAGATACGCTACTCGCTTGCCTGCGCCTGGCTTGCGCCCGGGGCGCGGTCCCGGGCTCATCGATTGAAGACTGCGGAAGTCTACTATCTCGTCCGGGGTACAGGCATGATGCATATCGGCGAAGAAGCGGCCGAAGTCACGACCGGCCACGCGGTCTACATTCCGCCCGATTCAGTTCAATGGCTTGAGAACACCGGCAAAGAGGAAATCGAGTTCCTCTGCATCGTTGACCCGGCCTGGCGGCCGGAAGACGAACAGGTCTCCTAGAAAAAACACCGGGCCCGGCTTGCCAGGCCCGGTCTGAGGTTCTCTCGAGTTTACCAGTTAACCCGTCGAACTTATGATTATCGGTCCGTCCGCGCCCCCCGTCAAGCTCGGATTCATCTCCCAGTCCCGACAATGGGCTTGAGGATTGGGATGTCCTCCAGCGTCCGGCCACCACCACAGAGCATCAGAACCAGGGGAAGCAC
>CAZSUX010000031.1:0-233 GCA_964610135.1 uncultured bacterium
CAACGGCAGCCGGATGACACGCGGTTGGGACGCGGACTACACGATCGACTACTCAACCGGCGAGCTGCTGTTCACGAACCGCCGGGTGATCGACCGGCTGTCGAGGATTGAGGCGACGTTCCAGTACGTGACCGGGGATTACAGCCGGGCAATCGTCGTCGGCGGGGCAGGACTGGGGGTCGGGGGTCGGGGGTCGGGGGCGGACTTCAACGTGGGCCTGTTCCGTGAGGGCG
>CAZSUX010000031.1:243-14887 GCA_964610135.1 uncultured bacterium
GCGCCGCGGCCGCGGGCGCGCGCCGCCGCCCGCCCCCCCCCCCCCCCCCCCCCCCCCCCCCCCCCCGGACTTCAACGTGGGCCTGTTCCGTGAGGGCGATGACACGAGCGCCAGCTTCGTCGAGGACTTGTCGGCTGCGGAGAAGGAATCGCTGGCCGCGATTGGGGCCGATACCTCGCGGGCCTGGCTTGACGGCGCGACCTATGCGGGTGCGGGCAAGGGCGACTATGTGAAGTCCGGGGACCACTTCGTGTACGTGGGCCGGGATTCGGGAGACTATCAGGTGAGGTTCTCGCTGGTCGGTGATTCGCTCGGCGACTACCGGTACAACGACACGATTCTGGCGTACAGCTTCGCCGGAGCCGGACTCGGCAACTACGTGGCGAAGCGCAGGATTTCCCTGCCAAAGCGCAGCGAGGCGGCGTATGCCCGGGCCGGGTTTCAGCACCGGGGGTTCAGTGCCGGGGCCGAGGGCCTTGTCCAACGCCGGGACCAGAACCTGTTCGCGCTGGGCGGAGCGCCGGTCGATGCCGGAGCGCTGAACCTGGACGCGGGTTGGCAGGACAGTTCGTACGGGGTGGCGTACAGGCATCGGCTGCAAGGTCAGCAGTTCGAGGCCCTGGG
Source organism: uncultured bacterium (assembly GCA_964610135.1). Taxonomy (GTDB): domain Bacteria; phylum Hydrothermota; class Tepidihabitantia; order Tepidihabitantales; family Tepidihabitantaceae; genus UBA2258. The sequence goes on from CAZSUX010000031.1 coordinate 868, forward strand.
TGCGAGCCCTGAGGTTGACTTCACCTACCGCTGGGCCGGCACGACCGAGGCGGAACGGCGTTCGAGCGACGAGGTCGCGGTGCGGGCAAAGCCGGTTTCGTTCCTGAGCCTGCGGGCTGAAGCCGGCAGGCTGGACCGGTTCGAGGACGGGCCGGTCAACCGGTTCCAGGGAGGCGCCCAGGTTGGCTGGCTGGGATATGATTTCACCCGCGTCGCCGATATCACGAGGCAGAACGTGCTCGCGGCACCACGGGTCGGCTGGTTCTACCCAAAGGTCGGATGGCGGAGCGAGGTGAACACCGACGAGAAGTCGTCGGTCTGGACTACCGGGCTGGAGGTGAAGCCGGTCGCGGCCCTGACTGCCGGAGTTGACTACCGTCATTCCGGGTTCTACGCGCCGGGGACTCTGGGGGCAGTCCGACAGACACTGGGGACAGTCCCCGTTCGGGGACAGTCCCCTCAGGGACAGTCCCCTTGGCAGCGGACCAGCCGGGCGCGTTTGCTTGAGGCCCGCGCGAACTGGACCGGCGGGACCGCATATCGGCTCGGGGCGATGGCCGGGCTGAACGACCGGCACTTCGATACGGGCACGGACGAGGACTGGAACCAGTTGCTGGCCAGCCTGAACGGCTCCGCGACCCCGCGGGCCGGGTTGCGGTTGCAGGCAGACTTCAACCAATCGTACCGAAAGGTGCAGCTCAGGGACGAGCTGTTCCGTTACGTCGGGCCGGGCGAGGGCGCCTACCGGCGTGATTCGGTGACCGGGCGTTACTACGCAGACCCGAAAGGCGACTATGAACGGGTGGTGGTTGCGACCGGCCGGTTCACGCAGGCGCGCGAGTGGTCGCTGAACGGGTCGGGCGACGTCTCGATGTTCGACCCGGCCGCGCTGTCCGGTTCATTCAGCCAGACCCGAGCCAGTACCGACAGCAGCATACTCACCGACCTGAGCCGGCAGGACTTGCGGTTGGTGGTGAAGGAGTTGGAGCCGGCGGTCACGCCGACCATTGGAGCCGCGTCCGAGTTCAGCGTCGACCGGAGCCTGGCTGCGACCGGCCGGGCATCATCGCATCAGCAGGCCTACCTGGAGCTCTACAGCGACCGGTTGCCCGAGGTTGAAGGCCGGGCGCGGCTGGAGGTCGATCGTACCCGGCGGCGGCTCGGCGGCGGAGAGGTTGACTTCGATGAAGCCGGCTGGCGGGCCGAATTGAGCCCGGTCATCGGCGCACGGTTGCGGCTCGAAGCTGAACTTGGCTATGAGCAGAAGACCGTTGCCGAACCGGTCTCGTACCCCGAGCTGGGGCAGTTTTCAATTGCGGCACTCGACGCGAGCCTCGCCCGTACATTCAGCTTCGGCAGCCGGACCCGCTTGCGCGCGTCGGTCGAGGTCGTGCGCCGCACCGCAACGGTCGAAGCCCTGCCGTTCGACGTAGGCCTGAACGGACCGCTGGGCGTAACGCCCGGCGCGGGGTTGAGTCTCGAGCATTCGTTCAGCGGCGTGCTTTCGGCGTCGGCCCGGTACAGCTTCAAGGACCGTCCGGACGAGCCGAGCGAGCACACGCTTGGCGCTGAGCTGAAGGCATACTTCTAGGGCAAAGCCCGAAGGTCGAAAGACGAATGACGAAATCCGAATTCCCGGTTCGTCATTACCCATTCGGGTTTCAATCGGAATTCGAGCTTCGAGTTTCGTCATTCGCCCCAGTTCAGTGCTTGACCACGGCAGTGCCCGCGCTATGTTATACTGTGTCTGAAACCTGTCCGAGCCGGAACCATGACAGTCAATAGGCCGCGATTGCAGGAGGCAAGCATATGATGGCATCGAGGAGGTCCGAAGCCGGGGTGTCGAGGCCCAAGAAGTCGCCGCCGAAGCGGGGCGGGATGGCGCAGCTCGTCTTGGTCGCGGTTGGGATTGTGGCCGCTATTGTTATCGCGTTGCTGCTGTTCGGAGGCGGCGGAAACAAGGCAGCCAAGCCCCGGTCGCGAAAGGTGTCGGCTGAAGGGGACTCAACCGGCAGACAGAGAACGTCTTCGGCCAGGCCGGTGCGTACTGCGAGTTCCTCGCGCGATGATAAGAAGGCGCAGCGCCGGGAGGAGCGGCAGCGAAAGCAGGAGGCCAAGGCCAGCGGCGGCCGGACCACCCGGAGTTCGAGCGGCGGCTACACCAGCGGCGGGTCGGCGCGCAGCTCCAGTTCCCCGAATCAGCTCCGGGCGATACTCACCGATAATGCCGGCTCGCGGTTGGCCCTGGTCGGCGAGCGGCGGTTGAAGGCCGGTGATGATGTCGAGGGCCGCCGGATTGTCGAAGTCTCGGCTGAAGGGGTCAAGGTGGAGTACCGCCAGAACACGTACACCGTCAGAGTCGGACAGAGAATCTATTGAAGGGATGAACCGAGAGGGCTGAAACAGGAAAGCCCGGCAGCGGCCGCCGTCCTTCATCCCCAAGCGTTCGTTCCCTTTACCGTCCGGAAACCGGAATGTAACCGTCAAGAGCTTGCCCTGAGCAGCCGAAGGTTCTTCACTGCGTTCAGAATGACAGACGGAGCGGATGGACGCCAAGAACGCCAAGCCTGCAAAGAGCATTTCCGTTCGGATCCACCTTTGTGTCTTTGTGACTTTGGTGGTGAATTCCCATCCCGGTTTCTGGGTCGCCGTGCTTCGCTTGCCAGCAGTCCCACCGACCGGTATAATCTAGACTACTCTGTTTGGTTCAGCCAACCGTAAGGAGAATCGTATGTCCCTGACCAGGTCAGTTGCTCTCGTATTGACATTATGGGCGGTGGCGTTCAGCCTGCCCAAGATCAGTCTGCCCCCGTCCGAAACCGGCCCGATGACAATCAACCTCGTACAGGGCTACACCTTCGACCCGCTGGAGAAGTCGCCGGTCATGCCCCGGGACCTCTATGCGCCCGTCTTCTCCGGAGACTATTCCTACTGCATGATTCAGTTCCCCGGTCCGGTCCGGCCCGAATGGAAGCGGGCGGTTGAGCGCCGGGGCGCTGAGTTGCTCTGGTACGTCCCGCGGTATACGTTTGTGGCGCGAGTCCCGACCGTGGCCGTGGGGACCATCGCCGCCCTGCCCGAAGTCCGCTGGCTCGGCATCGACCAGCCTGCCTACAAGCTCTGCCCCGGCCTCGAACGGGCCGAAGGAAGGCAGACATTGATTGTCGTGTTCCACTACCAGGAGAATGAGCAGGCCCTGCTCGGAGAACTGAATGCACTCGGCGCGACCAACACGGTGACCGAGTTCAATGCCTGGAACAAGAGCGTCAAGCTCGACGTGGACGCGTCGCAGATTCCGGCCATCGCCCGGCTCAACGGCGTCTACTGGATTGAGCCGTACTCGGAAATGACGCCGGACAACCGGGACGTGCAATGGGTAAACCAGCGCGGGTATTCGGCCTCCGATACGGCCCGCACCATCTGGCACAAAGGCGTTTACGGCCGGGGCATGCTGGTTGCGATAACGGATGGGCCGATGAACATCGCCCACGACCAGTTCCGGGATACGGTCAGCAACACACCCGGCCCCAACCACCGTAAGGTCGTCGCTTACCGCGGCACCCAGGGCACGGATTCCCATGGCACGCACACAACCTGCACGCTCTGCGGCAGCGACGAAGAGGTCGGCGGCTCGTCGTTGCACGACGGGCTCGCCAAGGGCGCGCGGGTGTTCTTCCAGAACTTCAACAGCTTCCCCAGCGGCTGGGATATGAACGTTTTCTTCCGCGGCCCCGACTCGGGACTCGACGTCAGTATCGACAGCCTGCGGGCGTTCAACAACTCGATGAGCTACTCGCGCAAGGACACGTACAACACCTATGTCTTCACCGACATGACCGCCGACCAGTTCATCTGGGGCCACCGGAAGTTCATGCACTGCAACTCGATGGGCAACTTCGGCAATAACCAGATGGGCCACCCGGTTAATGCCAAGAGCATTATCTCGGTCGGCGCGACCGGGAACGGCACCTCGTGCCGCACGTTGGCCACGTTCGAGTCGCGCGGCCCGACCACCGACGGCCGGAGAAAGCCGCAGCTCGTGTCGCCCGGTGACGCCATCTACTCGGCCCGGAGCTCGAACCCGAGCGGGTACATCGACATGTCCGGCACTTCGATGTCGACGCCTAACATGACCGCCGCAACCGCCCTCATTCGCAACTACTTCCGAATCGGCTACTACCCGACCGGGGATACGCTGACCGGGATGCCGATGGAGATTTCGGCAGCCCTGAACAAGGCGGTCGCCATCGTCGGCGCGGACAACGACATCAGCGGTTACACGGTTCCGGACAACAACATCGGCTGGGGCCGCGTCGACCTCGACTCCTCGCTCTATTTCGCGGGCGACACCTCGAAGCTGTGGGTGTTGGACGACACCTTCGGGCTCGAGACCGGCGACTCGGTCCTCATCCCGATTGACGTGACCGGCACGGAGCAGCCGTTCCGCGTCACCCTCTGCTGGTCCGACTACCCGGGCACCCCGCGCGCGTCCTACATCTGCGTCAACGACCTCGACCTGACCGTCATTTCGCCGTCCGCCGTCGAGTACAAGGGCAACGTGTACTCAAGCGGCCAGTCCGCGACCGGCGGGGACTACGACTCCCTCAACGTTGAGGAGTGCACGCGCATCAACAGCCCCGAAGTCGGCGGGTGGACAGTCAAGGTCAGGGCCCGCAACGTTCCGCAGGGCCCGCAGCCTTTCGCCCTCGCGGCAATCGGCGGGTTCGACGAGGTGTCGCTCCATGACGTCGCCACCACGCTCATCATCGCCCCGACCGATACGGTCGACTCCGGCGCCACAGTCTTCCCGACCGCCGAGGTCCGCAACTTCGGGTCGGTCGATGAGAACTTCAGCGTCCGACTCACCATCGGCGTCGGCTACAGCGATTCCGTCGCACTGACCTTGAACGTGGGCGGAGTGGACACAGTCGAGTTCGCGGGATGGGTGGCCGACACGCTCGGCACCTTTGCCGTTTCGTGCTCGACCGAACTCGCGGGCGACGTGAACTCGGGCAACGACGCAGTGGCGGAATCGGTTGTTGTTCGCATTAGTAGCGGCATCGAGGACGCGGGCACGCTGCCCCGGGTGTTCAGTCTCGACCGGGCAGCGCCCAACCCGTTCGGCGGCGCCACCTCGATTCGCTATGCGATTCCGCGCGCAACTCCGGCCAGGCTGGCGGTCTACTCGGTGTCGGGGGCGCTGGTCCGCACGCTTCAGGACGGTGCTCTCAAGCCCGGCTACTACTCGGCCACCTGGAACGGCCGGGACGGCTACGGCCGGCTTGTCGCATCCGGCATCTACCTCTACCGACTCGAAGCCGGCAACTACTCGGCTACCGGCAAGGTCCTTCTCAGCCGCTAGCCTCAGTCCGAACTTTCAACCGGGGCGGGCGCAATGCCCGCCCCGACTCATTACGCCGCCGGCGCTCGGCTCCGAATCCGACATTGAACCGCAGAGCGCACAGCGCGGCCTCGGAGGCCGCAACCAAACCCGATGGAACCACAGATGAACGCAGATGGACACAGATTGAGTCCCGAATCGAACTCGTTTCTTGCGTCAACGCGGACGGCATTTGACGGTGGTTGCCAAGAACTTGGCGGCCCCAGGACAGAGGCGGCGGAGAGAAACAACGTCGCGAAAACGATGATCCTGTAGGCTTGTAGCACAGAGATACTAATGAGAGCGCTCAATACATGATATTTCAGCCTCCTCACTCCACCCTCTCCTCAACGAGGAGAGGGAGCGGAGAGTTCCCTCTCCCTTGATCGGGAGAGGGCAAGGGTGAGGGTGAAACGACAGGTAATTCATGCCCGGGGTAGTAACTGAGAGTACCGGCCCGGGGATTCCTGGCTTCAGCCACTCTGCGTTCTCTGCGGTTGTTTCCATATCGGTTCTGGGGCTCGGCTCCGGTATTGACTTTGGCCGGGGGCGTCTATAATTATCGTAGCGACGCCGGGCGCGGCGTGAAGACCGAGGCCGCGTGGGCAACCGGCGCCTCATCTGAGGGAGTTCGAAGATTTGGGAGGTCCGGATGGCAGGCATCATCAAGGTCTGTGGTCGGGGCCGTCAACCTAGTACTTCCTACAATCGGGCCAAGAACCCAGAGGATGCCTGTGTCCTGTCGTGCCAGGCCTTGTTGTGGTCGCTCAAGAGCGAGCGTTCCAACGGGTTTCTATTCGTAGCTTCAAAATGGCTCGCAGTTCGACACAAGCAGCATCTGGCAGGATAGGAGGAGCCTGTGAGATTGTGCATTCTGGTTTCGGTGGTCTGCGTTCTGACTGCATTCGGTTCTACTCCGCCCAAGCCCGGATTCGACCCGCAGGCCGTGGTCCGGCAGGTCCAAGCCGGCCGGGATATGCCCGGGCTGCAGCCGGGCGACCACGGCCGCATCCGTGGGAGGCCTGCCAGCCGCTTTCCCGAGTTCTCCGAGCTCGGCGTCGAGCAGTTCCCCGACAACGGCGAGTTCCTGCTTGACACAAGCAGCGTGCTGGTGGCCGCGCCGGGTAACCAGACCGACCCTGCCATCGCTTTTGACGGGACGAACTTCCTCGTGGTGTGGGAAGACTGCCGCCGCGGCAGCTACTCCGACATCTGCGGCACGCGGGTGACGCCACAAGGCACGCTGCTTGACCCCTCGGGCTTTGTCATCTCGCAGGCGCCATACGACCAGCGGTATCCTGCCCTTGCCTTTGACGGTACCAACTTCCTCGTGGTTTGGGATGACTACCGCCGGGGTCATGCCTACGACATCTACGGCACGCGAGTGACGACCGGCGGCGCGGTGCTTGACGCCTTCGGCATCATCATCTCAGATGCGATGAACGACCAGCAGTGTCCGGCTGTGGCCTTTGACGGCGCGAACTTCCTGGTGGTGTGGCAGGACAACGTCTACGACGTTCAGCAGCAAGACATCTCAGGGGCGCGCGTGACCCAGGGCGGCGTGGTGCTTGACCCTGACGGCATCGCCATCGCGCAGGCGCCAAACGGCCAGTGGTATCCTGCCGTTGGCTTCGGCGGTACGAACTTCTTCGTGGTGTGGCATGACTGCCGCGACAGCGGTACCGCCTACATCTACGCTACGTTGGTGACGCCGCAAGGCATTGTGGTTGTCCCTGATGGCTTTCGCATCTCGCTGGCCCCAGGCTCGCAGGTGTTGCCTGCGCTTGGCTTTGACGGCACAAACTTCCTCGTCACGTGGTTAGACATCCAGGGCAGTTTTCCCCCCAGCCTGAGCATCTATGGTACGCGGGTGACGTCCGGAGGCACGGTGCTTGATCCTGATGGCTTTGCCATCTCGGGGGCGGGAGGTGCTCCTGCCGCTGGCTTTGACGGCGCGAACTTCCTCGTGGTGTGGCAAGCCGCCGGCATGCTCAACTCCGACATCTGCGGTGCGCGGGTGACGCCCGGGGGTACGGTGCTTGACCCTGGTGGTGTCCTCATCTCGGGCGCGCCAGACTCGCAGTTGTCTCCCGCCCTTGCGTTTGACGGCGCGAACTTCCTCGTGGTTTGGCAAGACGACCGCGGCGGCGGCGGCTACTACACCGACGTCTACGGCGCTCGGGTGACGCCCGAGGGCACGGTGGTTGACCCGCAGGGCTTCATCATCACGCAGGCGGCAAGGGACCAGCTTACTCCTGCTCTTGCGTTTGACGGCGCGAACTTCCTCGTGGTGTGGGAAGACAACCGCGGCGGCGACCCTGGCATCTACGGTACGCGGGTGACGCCCGGAGGCACGGTGCTTGACCCTGCTGGCATCGCCATCGGGGAGGCGACGAACTGGCAGTACTCTCCTGCCATTGGCTTTGACGGCGCGAACTTCCTCGTGGTGTGGCAAGACGACCGCGGCGGCGATTACTGGGACATCTGCGGTGCGCGGGTGACGCCCGAGGGCCTGGTGCTTGACCCTGATGGTATCGTCATCTCGCAAGCCGCAAGCCTGAAGAGGTCTCCTGCCCTTGGCTTTGACGGTGCGAACTTCCTGGTGGTCTGGCAAGACAACCGCGGCGGCGACTACTACGACATCTACGGTGCGCGGGTGACGCCCGGGGGCACAGTGCTTGACCCCAATGGCTTTGTCGTCACACAGGCGGCAAGGGACCAGTTTGCTCCTGCCCTTGGTTTTGACGGCGCGAACTTCCTTGTAATCTGGGAAGACTACCGAGGCGGCGGCTACCCTGATGTCTACGGAACGCGGGTGACGTCCGAGGGCACGGTGCTTGACCCTGGTGGTATCGTCATCTCGCAGTCGAGAAACGGCCAGTACGGCCCTGCCCTTGGCTTTGACGGCGCGAACTACCTCGTGGCTTGGGAAGACGGCCGCAGCAGCGTCTGGCATGACATCTACGGTGCGCGGGTGACGCCCGGGGGCACAGTGCTTGACCCCAATGGCTTTGTCATCTCGCGGGCTTCAAAGGACCAGTTTGCTCCGGCCCTTGCCTTTGACGGCGCGAACTACCTCGTGGTCTGGGAAGACTACCGCAGCAGCAACAACCCTGACATCTACGGAGCGTGGGTGTCGCCGGCCGGTGTGGTTTCCGACGAAGGGTCGGTGCTCAGGCCACCGGGAAACCAGACCTGCCTGGCGCTGGCACGCGGTTCGGGCAGCCTGTTGTTCATGGCGTTCCAGGGCTGGGCCGGAATTGTCGGCGGCAAGACCTACAACACCGACCGCATCTGGGGCCAGATGAACCCGACGCCGGGGGGCGGCATTGAGGAAACTATGAACGATGAACGAGTAGCGATGAACGTCGGACCGACCATCATTCGCGGCGTGCTGGTGCTGAACGCAGTAGACAGCAGACAGAATGCAGTATACAGGGCGGAGTTGGTTGATGCGGCGGGGCGGAAGGTGATGGACCTCAGGCCCGGCGCGAATGACGTGCGGGCGCTGGCGCCGGGCGTCTACTTCGTGTGCGAAAAGCCACAAGCCGTAAGCCCCAAGCCCCAAGCCGTCCGGAAGGTCGTGGTGACGAGGTAGCTAGTCGAGAGTGGAGAATCGAGAGTAGGGAGTAGCCAGAAGTGCAGAAAGGCGGGCGAAAGCCCGCCTCTGAGTTCGGGGCGGAGGAACGAAGGGTGGCCGGCGGCCGGCCGCTACGGCTTCGGCGCGGAGATGTCGAAGACGTCCGTCCGAATCTTGGCCAGAATCTCCGGGTCGCAGCCGCGGGCAGCCCACTTGTCCAACAGCACCCGGGCCGGCATCGTGAAGCTCCGGGGACACGAAAACCGATTCCTGACGCGCGGGCGGTCAGAATTGCCGTCCACTCCCGAGTCTCAATATGTAGTATAGCACACATTCCGTCGGCCTAAGGGAAAGGTCCTAACTTCCCTAGTCCCAATACGCTAGCCCCCATTTTCTTTCCGACCCCTCCTATGCCTCCCCCGTAGCTATCCCCGTGGTCTCCGAAGTCACGACCCGAGGAATATCCCGGGGAACGATGCGGGCTACTTGTTCAGCTATTTCCACCGCTACTTCGTCCGCTACCTCGCGGGCAACGACCAGAGTTCCTTGTCCGGTTCCTTGCCGAGCAACGAGTTAGGTTCCGTCCCAAGGTCCTTGCCGAGTTGCAGTCCACGTTCCCGTCCAAGTTCCTTCCCGAATCCCTCTGCAGAGAACTTCGTAGCCAACTTGCCGAGCTTCTTGAGGAGCAACGAGGAAGGTTCCGGCGCACGCCGCGGCCCGATTCCCTGGGCTTGCGGCTTCGGGCTTAAAGCTTGGGTCTGTTTGGTCCGTAAACAGACAGTGCGAGGGATCGAGTGGCGTACGGCGGAGAGCCGGACCTGAATCTGCGCAATCTGCGGAATCTGTGGATGGTCCCGAGAGACCCCTCCATCGGCGTCGGGGCGACGCTACGCGTCGTCTGCGGAATCTGGGGTTGTTGAGAAGCTCCACCTATGTGAATCTGAACGAAGTGAAGGGTCTTCTAACTCTCGTAGAATCATCCTCGCGAAGATTCTTCGCTGCGCTCAGAATGACGAGAGGTGGCTCTGCCAGCAACCCCAAACTGCGGACGTTCTCTCCGGACCTTGGCGGACTTGGCGGCTTACTGAGTCAGGACCGGCACGACCGAGCCGGCGTCGGGAATGACGTAGACCTTGGCGTCTTTGCCGAGCTTGGCGAAGGCGGCGTCGAGCGCGGACTGCGCGGTTTTGAACGGGGTCATGAAGACGCTCTTCGCGACCGCGTCGTCTATGCCCATCACCGTATACAGGTCTGCGGTCTGCATTATCTGGGCGAGGCGGGCGGATTTGTGCCAACCCAGCACGGAGTGATGAGCGATGAGTGATGAGCGATGAGCGACGGAAGACCCGGTGGAGGGCGAGGAGGTGGCGGGCAGGATCTCGGAAGGAGAACTGGAGCCTTGGAAGACCTTGATGAAGCTGTCGTTGCCGACGCCGTCGTAGCAGGCCGAGACGGTGATGTGGACCGACGGGTTCTTGAGTACGGGCCGGGCGAACTCGACCGCGCGCTGGGCCTGGTAGAAGTTGATGTTGGACGGCGGGCCCAGCACGCTGAGGACGATGTCGGCCCTCTCTTGGACCGGCACCGCGAAGACCGTGTGCGCGTCGGCTGCGGCTTCGTCAAAGGACTTGAAGAGGTCGCCGGACCGGACCGAAAGCAGGTTGTGGTGCCGGTCCTGGACAAGCTGGATTGAGAAGACCGGGCGCGTGAGCATCTTCGCGGCCTCGGTCATGTCTTCGTGCACCGGGTTGCCTGCAAGCGAGAATGTCGCCGAGCCCTCGCGCGTGACCATGTTGTGGTTCTGGGTTATCGTGTCGTAGCCGGCGATGCCGGGCAAGAAGCCTTTGCGGCCGCCGGTGTAGCCTGCGAAGTAGTGCGGCTCGATGGAGTTGATGGTGATGACTTTGTCGGCCCAGAGGAGCTCTTTGTTCAGCCAGACGTCGGTGCCGAAGCTGGTCTTGCCGAGGAAGAAGAGCTTTGCAGTGTCCTTCGAGTCGTGACACAGAATTGGCGATTGGCGATTGGCGACTGACGATTGGAGGAAGTCGGAACCGAAGATGGTCTCGAATTCAGGCCCAGTGGGCGGACGGTGGGTGCCGAGGCAGACCAGATACTTCACGTCCCGTTCGCGCAGCGTTGGGTCGAGCGCGGCCAGAACCGGCGCGTTGGGCGTGGGCCGGGTGCAGTCGTTGACCAGCACGAGCACGCGCTGCGAATCGTCGAGGAATGCCGCGCAATCATCGGCAGTGCGCTTCAGGGCAGCGTCGGTGTCGTGAAACGGGCAGCAGTCGTTCGGCTTCAGGACGGCGATGAGATTCCGGTCCGGAATCTCTACCGGTTCCCGGTCCCGGGCATGGTTGAGTTCTATTCGCACGAGCAAGTATAGGCATGCGGACGCTTCTTTACAAGCCGAGTTCGCATCCATAGAATAGCCTACTATGAAAAAGCAGCCGGTTGTCGCAATCGCGATGGGCAGTGGCTCGGACCTGCCGGTTATGTCGGAGACGAGCAGCGTGCTGGATGAGTTCGGGATCGCGCACGAGGTCCGGATAGTGTCTGCGCACCGCACGCCTGAGCTCTGCCGGGCGTTCGCACGCAGAGCGGCGGGGCGCGGGATCAAGGTGATCGTGGCCGGAGCAGGCAAGGCCGCGCACCTGGCCGGCGTGATTGCCGCGCATACGACCCTGCCGGTCATCGGCGTGCCGCTGGACGCAGGCATGAACGGGCTCGACGCGCTGCTTTCGACCGCGCAGATGCCCGGCGGCGTACCGGTTGCCTGCATGGCTTTGGGCAAGGCCGGGGCGAAGAACGCCGGGCTGCTTGCAGTCGCGATCCTCGCCCTCGAGGATACCCGGCTCGCCCGGGGGCTGGTCGCCTATAGGGCGAAGATGGCCCGCGAGGTCGCGCAGAAGTCCAGGTCGCTGGAAAAGGGCACGTCCGGCCGCAAGTAGCCGAACGCCAGTCGTCCGGCAGTAGAATCGGAGGCAACAGTATGATCGTAACAGAGACGGAACTAACCGATATCAAGCGTACAGCACAGGGCAAGGTCAGGGACATTTTCGAGGTCGGTGAGCACCTGCTGATCGTCGCGACTGACCGGCTGTCGGCGTTTGACGTCGTCCTTCCAGACCCGATTGCGGACAAAGGAAGGGTCCTGACCCAGCTTTCGAAGTTCTGGTTCGACCGGTTCCGGGAACTGGTGCCGAATCACATAGTCGAGACCGATGTGGCGAAGTTCCCGGCCAGCCTTGCGCAATACCGCGAGCAGCTCGATGGCCGGGCGATGCTGGTGCGCCGGGCAAAGCCGCTGCCGGTGGAGTGTGTTGTGCGCGGATACCTGGCGGGCAGCGGCTGGAATGACTACCAGAAGACCGGCGCGGTGTGCGGCATCAAGCTGCCGGCAGGGATGAAGCAGGCAGAGAAGCTGCCGGAGCCGATATTCACCCCTTCGACCAAGGCGACCGCCGGCCACGACGAGAATATCACGCAGGAGCAGGCGGCCGCGCTGGTCGGGGCGGAGGTGGCCCGGGAAATAAGGGAAGTGTCCCTGAATATCTACCTGAGGGCGGCGGAGTATGCGCTCGAGCGGGGCATCATCATCGCCGACACCAAGTTCGAATTCGGGATATACGACGGCAAGTTGATGTGGATTGACGAGGCCCTGACACCGGATTCGTCTCGATTCTGGTCGGTCGCGGAGTACAAGGTCGGGATGTCGCCGCCCAGCTTCGACAAACAGTTCGTGCGGGACTACCTGCTCTCAATCAAGTGGGACAAGACCCCGCCGGCGCCGAACCTGCCGGCAGAAGTTGTCAAAGGGACGTCGGACCGCTACCGCGAAGCATACCGACTTATCACCGGCAAGCCGCTGGAGTAGCCGGGAGACGATGCCTCAAGCCACAAGCCACAAGCTCCGGGCAATCTGCGTAATCTGTGGATGTCCTGTCCGGTTCCATCATGCTTGTAGCTGATTTTGACTACGACCTGCCGAAGGAGCTGATTGCCCAGCAGCCGCTGGCGCGGCGTGACGCATCGCGGATGCTGGTACTTGAACGGGCCACCGGCAAGGTGCAGGATGCCATGTTCAGCGACATCGGGCAGTGGCTCAGGAAGGGCGACCTGCTTGTCTTGAACAACACGCGGGTCATACCGGCACGGATCTTCGGCAAGCTGCCGACCGGAGGCACGCTTGAGTTCCTCCTGCTGCGGGAGGTCGAGCCCGGTACCTGGGAGGCTTTGTCCCGTCCGTCCCGCAAGGCGAGGCCGGGAACCGTAGTGCATTTCAGAGGACCAGCCGAAGTCAGAAGTCAGAATGCAGATACCAGAACTCAGAATGCGGACCCGCCTCAGCACCGCGTTCCCGGTTCATACACCGCAACCATCGTCGAGCGGAAGCCGGAGGGGATGCGTGTGGTCCGGTTCGACCCGCCGGATGTCTCCGGCCTGCAGCAGGCCAGCGGTGAGGTCGCCCTGCCGCCGTACATCAAGGAGAAGTGCGGTGATTACGCACGGTACCAGACTGTGTTTGCGCAGGTGGACGGCGCAATCGCCGCGCCGACCGCAGGTCTGCACTTCACGCCGGAGTTGCTTGGCTCACTGGGACAGGCCGGCGTCGAAACCGCAATCGTTACGCTGCACGCCGGTCTGGGGACTTTCCGCCCGGTGAAAGCGGAGAACGTCGAGGAGCATACGATGCACCCGGAGGAGTTCGAGCTGTCCGAAGTCGCGGCCGGGCAGGTGAACCGGGCCCTGGCTGAGGGACGCAGGATCGTCTGCGTCGGCACGACGACGGTCCGCGTGCTTGAAGGACAAGCCCGCGAATTGACGAATGTCGAATGTCGAATGTCGAGTGGGGAGAGGCGGAATCCGGGAGGTCCAGAGTCCAACGTCCAGAGTCCAAATGTCGCCTCCAAATGGCGGGTGAAGGCGGGGAAGGGGCAGACGAATCTGTACGTCTACCCGGGCTATGAGTGGAGGGTGGTCGGGGCTCTGCTGACCAACTTCCACCTACCTAAATCAACCCTGCTGATGTTGGTGTCGGCATTTGCCGGCCGCGAGGC
>CAZSUX010000032.1:0-14845 GCA_964610135.1 uncultured bacterium
CCGTGCTGAAGAACACCGGCTGACGCCGGTTGCCACGCTGCACCACGTGATGCGGTACGCCCGCCGCAACGACTCGCGCTATTCTCACCATAACCCCAGTCTACGCCCGCTCTCCTTCAGGTCAAGGGAATTAAGTATTATGTCCCCGAAACTCCCCAGCACTCCATCTGCCGTGGTCTCAACAACAACGATTCCGGCATCGCTGCAAGCCGCATACACGTACGGAGCAGCGTAAACGACTCTGTTGACGCCGATAGGCGTGCCAAAGAACCCGACGAGTCTGGGACTCGCGGGGTCCGCAATGCTGAATGCCCGTAGGTCACCGGCGGACCCCAGACAGGTGCCGACATAGAGCATCGTGTCGGCGATCGTCACTGCCCGCCCATAGACTGAAAGCGGCACTGAATCCACGACAAACGGTGAGCTTGGTCGTGCGACGTTGACAATCCTCAGATGGTTTGCCCCGACGTATGCGAAGGAATCCTTGACCGCTACTCCGACCGCAGGGTTGGAAAACGCTATGCTGCCTACGACCACCGGGGCGTCAAGGCGCGCGACGTTGACAATCTGCAGGCCGGCAATGCCATTCGCAACAAAGGCCAGCGTGTCCTTCATGTCCATCTCATACGAGTAATCCGGCAACCCGCACGTCCCCATAGCCTGTGGCTCTCTCGGCCGGGCGACGTTGACGACCTGGAACTTGTAGTTCTCGGCGCAATAGACGAAGCTGTCACGAAGCACCATGTCCTGCGCGAACTCGAATGGGTCGCACGAACCTACAAACGTAGGTCGAGTCGGGTCAGACACACCTACCGTGCGGAAGAATGGCGTATTGAACCAGCCCATGAAAGCGAAGCTGTCGTTTGTGACAACCGAGTAGCTCCATTCCTGGGCACCAATCGTATCCAGGTCGCCGATCATTGTTGGCAGCGCCGGAACCGAGATGTCCAGTATCTTCAATCCGCCAACCTCATTCGCCACATATATACATTGTCCGCGCACGTCAAGGTCAACCGTGTATCCTGCTGCCAGCAAGTACGTATCCGGTGCCGGGTGACCGGGGTCGCCAATGTTCATCACTGCCAGCCCATTCGCCTCGTTGGCCACGAGAGCGCGGTCAAACGCGGCCTTGCCCCAAACGCCGTACTTGTAGCTACCCAGCCCGTGGCGACCGATTATCAGGGGGTTGAGCGAGTCGCTGATGTCTAGTATCTGGAACCCGTAGCCTCCGGCCGTGTAGACGTATTGACCATCAATGTACAGCGCGTCCCCGCCTGCACCCCAGAGAACACTCAGTTGCTGCATACTGGCCGGATTGGAGACATCGAGCAGATAGAGGTGTACCGAGTCCGGGTCGTACTCGGTGACGCAGCAGATGTTGCCGCGAGCGTCGGCGCTGATGACGAATGTGCCCCAAGAGCCGACTCGATGCGGGTTTGCTGGATTGGATACGTCGATGGCATACAACCCCCAGCGGTCACCGACGAATGCCGTGTTACCTGCGATGGCCACCGGCCCGCCGGAGTCGCGGCACGCTCCGATCCGGCGCGGATTGGCTGGGTCGGCGATGCTATAGACCTTGAAGCTGTCGTCGTAACCCATGACGTACAGCAGGCTCTCTCTCATGGCGAAGTCGTTCAGCGGAGTCAAGAGCGTACTCCGCAGACTTGGACTATGCTCGTCAGAAATGTTGTACGTCTCGACACCAGCACCCGTGCCCACAAGCAACAACGTGTCGGCCAGCCTGACGCGGCCTACCAGTCCCGCCGCGTTGATGTCCGCCAGCAACTGAAACTCCGCCGTGTCACTTCTGCTGAACCGCAGCAGGCTCACGCCAGAACCCCGCCCGAGCGCAATCAACGTCTCGGCCGGCGTCATCCGGCAGTCCACGTCGCATGCCGGGCCGAAGCTCCAACGACCGACTACCCCTAGACCCTGAGAATCGGCCGACGGCCGCGCTGGTTCGGGGACCCTCGGTCACGCAGCCACGAAGAACGCAGTCGGGGATGCACCGCCCGCAGCGAGTCCATGAGCGCCCGTTCATTCATCAGTGGCCGACCGGCGACAACGACCACAGCCAAACCCAACCCCAGTAGTAAGACAATCGTCCTTTTCACGAGACTATTCTAGGCCGTACTATTGCCACGTCAAACCGGCATCGCCCGCATCCTCGGATGCACCCGCGCCAGCGACTCCTGCACCGCCGCCTGTTCCTGGAACGAACGCGGAAAGTCAACAGCCACGCCGGTCGTGGCCAACAACCCCAAGCACAAGAGGACCGAAATCGCTCTTGTCATGATTGAATTCTAGGTCCAAAGGCTACCATGTCAAACCGCCGCCGGGCAATTCGCGAACAGAAAGGGCGGGCTTGGTCCCGTCTGGGTGAATCGGATGGGACGCTACTTCTCTGTGACCAGACCTGTACGGCGGTCGCTGGTTCGGGCCGAACTTGAATCGGTGCAGTCTGCGCAATCTGCGGATGGTCCCATCTGCGCCCAGCCGGGTCCTTGACATCTACGTCATCTGCGGTTGTCACGTGGGCGAGACCCCTCCTCAGCATCGGGGTGACAGGAAAGGACGTGGGCACCCGGAAGACTTGACAAGCGGCGCTGGCGCTAGGAGAGTATCTACAGTCAGATGAGGCTACTCGTGTGCATCCTCTGCTTTGCGGCGACGGCCGTCGCGGCCGCGCCGAGCGTTGTTGCGCGGGTGCAGGACGGCGAGACGAAGCGGGCGCTGGCTGGGGCGATGGTCATGAGCGAGGGCAGCGACATCATGGCCGTGACCGATTCCTCGGGGCGGTGCCTCGTCGTAGCCGTGCCCAAGAGAGGCGGGACGCTCATGGTGTCGCGCACCGGCTATTCCGACGTGCGGCTGGCGTGGTCGCCGCCGGCCCGGCCGGTTCCGGACACCGTTATGGTCGACCTGCTGCTCTACCCGAACCGGCCACGGGTAGTCGTGGGCCGCGTCACCGATGCTGGGACCAGGCTCGCGGTCGTCGGCGCAAGGGTCTCTGTCGTTGGGACCGAGCTTGCCGAGTCAACCGGGGCCGATGGCGGGTTCCTTTTCAGCCGATTCCCGGTCGGGCCGCAGACGCTGGAAGTGTCGTCTGCCGGCCATCCGCTCAGGACGTTCAACGTTGAGGTCAAGGGTGGCGACACGGCCGAGGTGAATGCGTCGCTGGTTGATACGACCAACGCCGGCCGCGTCGAAGGCACGGTGTTCGATGTCCGGACCGGGTTGGTCGTCCCGGAAGCACGCGTGGCGGTGGAAGGGACTGAACTGGGGATGTTGACCGATTCAACCGGCCGCTATGTCATCGAGAACGTGCCGGCCGGGATGCACAAGTTGCTGGTGAGTCGCGCCGGCTACGTCAACGCCTACACTGTCCTCAGGCTGGTGGAAGACTGGACCGTGACCGTGAACCTGTACCTGCGGGAACCAGCCTCGCAGCCACCGGTTCGAGTGAAGTAGCCCGCCGCTGCGACTCGGCCGGGGTTTTCAGATAGTGTAGGCGCCCCTGTACATGAGCAAGACTGAGACGCACATGATGGCGAACGCGGCAACGATGACGGCGAGCGCGACAAGGCCCCAGCACCCGACAAGGTTACCGGTCACCAGCTTGTTCTTGTGCTTGGCCAGCTCGCGGATCCCGATTACGAGGAGGGCCGCGCCGGAAAGGAAGAACGCCGCGCCGGCAATCGCTCTACCGACCTCGTCCGGGGCGTATCCGGACAGCACCCGGATGCAGTTGGCGACCGCAACCACGAAGACGACCGCGAGCACGATGACCAGCGTCCATTTCCGGAGGTTCGGGCTGTTGGCTGAGGCGAGGGCCTCCGGGCTGCGGCCGTTGCAGAGCAGGATGAGCCGGTCGCGGAGCCGGTGCAGCTCCTCGTCCCGCTCGCGCAGGAGCGAGCGGCCCTCGGCCGTGTCTTTGCCGTCCCGCATCTGCCGGTCGAGTGCGTCGTGCGCGGCCAGCACCTGCCCGTACTGGTCTCTCAGGTCCATTATCTCGGCGACGCGCGGCGGGCCGCCGACTTCGGACGGCTCGACTCCCTCCGCCTCCCAGCCGTCGTCGGTTCTCTCGACAAACCGGTAGAAGCGGCCTTCGCCGGTAACGAAGACGTTCCCGGGCTGTATCCAGGTGCCGGGAATCCAGGACCACGGTTCGGGGTTCGAATAGGGGAAGTCGAGCAACGGTTTAGGCGTCGCCGCGCGGCTGGGAAGAGAGGTACCCACGCGCTTCAGGATAGGTTGTGGTCTGGGGATGTCAACCGAAGTCAGGATCAGCAGGTCGGCCGAATTCAGAAGGCAGAAGTCAGGAGGCAGAATGCAGAACTGCGGATCAGCAGGGGGGAGTTGGCAAACAGGAGGAAGAAAGCGGAACAATAGGGCGTCGGCGGACGAAGGACGAGGGACAGGCGACGATTCCTAGCCGTGAGCGAGGGCGAAGATGTCGAGGGTCGCGGCAACCGACCAGTGAAGGATGACGCCGGGGATGAAGCTGCGGTTCCGCAGGGCGATGATGCCGAGCACGATGCCGGCGATGATTGAGCCGACGGCTTCCGGGGCCGGCTTGCCGACGTGCATGACCGCAAACGGGATAGTCTGAATCGCGATGGCCGCGGGCCCGCCGACCCGGCGCTCGAATCCAAACAGCAGGTAGCCGCGGCAGATGAACTCCCAGGCGAACATGCCGACTGCCCTGATGCCGAGGCCGAGCAGCAGGCTGCCCGCGCCGAGGCGTTCAAAGGCGAAGAACGGATAGCTCCGCTGAAAACTGGCCTGACGTGATGCAATGTACACGATCGGCAGCATCACGAGGTAGAGGAGCCCGATGTCACGAAGCCAGAGCCGGGGCCGACCAAGGCTGAACCCGACCTTTGTCGGCGGCAGTCGCAGCAGGATTAGCGACAGCAGCGGTAGTGCCAGGTAGAACACGCTGCGCCAGAGTACTGTTATCGCGCCGGGCCATCCGGGGCCAAGCCCGGACAGGCGTGGCCGCCAGTAGTGGGGCACGAGTACCGCCAGCGCGAAGGTCGCGGCCACGAGCAGCAGGTCGGGGTCGGACGTAACGTTCCTGCGCGCATCGTTCCAGAGCCCGCGAAGGTAGGCCATTTCTAGGAAAGGACAAAGTCCAAAGGACGAATCACAAAGCGAGCAGGAGGTTGGCAGTTGTGCAGGGCCAACAACCTGTAGTCGTTCATGGGTGAAGATAGGGGCGGCCGGCCGGGCGGTCAAGCCGGGCGAAGCACCTCAGGAAACGGAGCGAAGATTCACCACCAAGGCACCAAGGCACAGAGATCGGCTCGGACGCAGGTGCCCCGCAGACCTGGCGGTTCCCTTCCGGGTTTCGGGATGGATTGACAAGACGGGCTGAGGCCATAAGCTTCAGTCATGCGTATGCGCTGGGCTGCGGCAATCGTCTCCCTGCTGGTTCTGGCCGGCTGTTCGAAGAACCACGCGCCGCTGATCCCGTCGCTGACTATCCCGGACATCGCCCAGCGCGGCGACTCGGTTCGGGCCTGGGTATTCTCGTACGACAAGGATGCCGATTCGCTCCACTTCTTCATCGAGTGGGGCGACGGAACCGAGTCCGGGTGGTTCGGCCCGGTGCCGTCCGCCACGGACTATACCCTCACGCACGTCTATGAGGACACCGGTGCCTTTCCAGTCCGCGCCAAGGCGAAGGACGCGGTTCATGAAAGCGGATGGTCCGACACTTCTCTCGTCCGGGTCGCCGAATACGGGCCTTTCGTTCCGCACCGGCCGACCGGACCGGATACGGTGTCGGTCGGAGACTCGGTCACGTACGTCACCGCCGCCGGCCATCCGCTCCGGCGGGACGTTTCTCTTCAGTTCGACTGGGGAGACACGCTTGGTGACTGGAGCGAGTACATCAGACCGGATGTGTTCTTCAGTGCCCGACACGCCTTCTCGCGCACCGGGACGATGCTCGTGCGGGCGCGGGCCCGTGACGCGCTTGATCACATCTCGGACTGGTCCAAGCCGGAGACGGTGGAAGTACAGACAAAACTCGAAGCTCGAAATCCGAATATCAATTGAAACCCGAATGGCTGCAAAGGTCCAATCCGGACTTCGGCATTGATTCGTCATTCGAGTTTCTGGCTTCGGGTTTGTTTACAGGTTCTGAGCCGTTGCTACAATGTCCCTGACGTTTCTCCTGGAGGCATAATGAAGAGATCTATCCTGTTCGGTCTGATTGCGCTGGCAGCGGCGGTCGCGCCCGTGTCGGCGAAGAGCTACCTCGACGTTATCGAGATGAAGGTCAAGGTCTACGCGACGCCGGGGCAGGTCGCGCGCATCGCGCCCGACGTGCTGGAGTTCTACGGCGGCGGCGAGGGGTGGTTCATCGGCGCAGTAACCCAGTCAATCTACGAAGAACTCGTACGTGAGGGGTTCGACATCGAAGTCATCGTGCCGGACGTGCGAGCTGCGGCGATGCAGGACGTTGCCGCCTTCCACACCTACGAGCAGATCCGTGACACCCTGGTGATAATCGCTCAGGACCACCCGGACATATGCCGGCTCGACACCATCGGCCACTCGTATAACGGCAACCTGCTGCTGGCGATGAAGATATCCGATAACGTCAACGCGATGGAAGGCGAACCGCGTATCTGCTTCGACTGCTCGATTCACGGCAACGAGAACAATGGTTGCGAAATCGGTCTCTACGCGATAATCGAGCTCGTCAGCGGCTACAACGTTGACCCGGACATCACGCGCTGGGTGAACGAACGGGAGATCTGGATTGTCCCAATGGACAATCCGGACGGGCTGATATCACGCTCGCGCTACAACGGCCACGGCGTGGACTGCAACCGCAACTACGGTATGGGCTGGGATTTCGGGGCCGGCGGCGGCTCCGGGCCTTTCTCCGAGCCGGAGACGCAGTGCTACTACTTCCTCAGCGAAGAGCATCCGATGGCGGCCTGGTCGCAGTACCACTCGGGCGTGGAATCCGCGATGTGGCCGTGGGGCTACACCACCAAGGCGACGATGGACTCGGTTGTCCACGCCTACGAGATGACGCGCTACGGCGCGATCTGCGGATACCCGGCATTCCAGATTTCGCGCGACCTCTACCCGGTCACTGGCGGCTCGACCGACTGGTACTACGGCGCGCGCGGGGCGCTCGGCTACGCGGTCGAAGTCTGCGACGGCCAGCCCAGCCCGCCGTCGGAAATCGACACCATCAACCATAAGAACTGGACCGCGATGAAGGAGCAGATCGAACGGGTGATGTGGGGTATCGGCGGCCGCGTGCTCGACTCGGTCTCGGGTCGGCCGGTTGCCGCCCGGGTGACCGTGAACCCGCCCAACTGGTTCACGTATACCGACTCGATGGGCTACTATCACAAGAACGTCCACGACGGGACCTATGAGGTTACCTTTGAGGCCAACGGGTATCGGACCAAGACCGTGAGCAGCATAGTAGTCCCGGCCGACACGTT
Organism: uncultured bacterium; assembly: GCA_964610135.1. Taxonomy (GTDB): domain Bacteria; phylum Hydrothermota; class Tepidihabitantia; order Tepidihabitantales; family Tepidihabitantaceae; genus UBA2258. The sequence continues at coordinate 7,482 of CAZSUX010000032.1, forward strand.
CGCGGTCGTTGACGTGTCGCTGGCGCCCGACACTACGTCCCCGGCCTGCGCCTTCAAGCTCATCACTGCCTACATGAACGAGAGCTCGCCTAACACCAACCCCACGTTCCCGAGCTACGCCCTGGGTCAGGCCGACGGCATCCGCTACTCCATCGGCAACGACGGCTATTGCAGCTTCGACATGGGTGCGAAGACGCCGATCATCAATGGCGCCAGCTCGGACTTCTACGTTATCGAAGGAGACACCAGTCCGGAGGCGTGCAGCGTGTTCGTATCCAACGACTGGAACGGGCCGTGGCACTACGTCGGGTTCGGGACCGGCACGCAGGGCTACGACCTCTCGGTTGCCGCCATGGACACGGCCCGGTTTGTCCGGATTGTGGATGACGGCAACGGCGGGTCCGGGCCATACGCGGGGTTCGACCTCGATGCGATTGAGGCGGTCGTGGTCAACGCGCCGGCCCTTTTCTACCAGGCGCAGACGCTGATTGACTCACCGCCCGGCGGCAACGGTGACGGCAAGCTCGACCCGGACGAGAACGCCGACCTGGTGGTCGCCCTCAGGAATGCCGGGCGTCTCGGTGCCGACAGCGTCTTCGCGGTGCTCCGGACCACCGACGCATACGTCTCGGTGTCGGACTCGACCGGCTACTATGGCTCGATTCCTTCGGACTCGACACTGAACAACAACGCCGACCGGTTCCACGTGGCGGCCGCCGCGAACGCGCCGCAGGAGCACCAGGCCCAGATGCGGCTGTATGTCACCGGCGCGGGCTATTCCGACAGCCTGCTATTCACCATCACGGTCGGCGAGATACTTGCGACCGACCCGATTCCGGACGGGCCGCGAACCCCGGCGCTGTACTGGGCCTACGACGACATCGACACGCTCTACGAAGAACATCCGACCTACGACTGGGTTGAGATTAACAGCACCGGGACTCGCCTGACCTTCGCGTCGAATGACGACGTCGTCCTGGTCAACCTGCCGGCCGAGTTCGGGCCGCTGAAGTTCTACGGCGAGAGCTACTCGCAGGTTTCGGTCTCGGCCGACGGCTGGATTGCCTGCGGGAACCACACCCAGGACAACTTCGACAACACCAGCCTGCCTAGTCCTTCAGCCCCGCCCGCTACGGTATTCGCCAACTGGGACGACCTCTACCCGCGCTCGGGCCCCGGCGGGGCCGGCTACGTCTACTGGTATCATGACACGGCCAGCCACCGATTCATCGTCGAGTACGACAGCGTCAGGTACTATTCGGGCTCGAACCGCGACAAGTTCGAGGTCATCTACTACGATAGCACCGTCGTCACGCCCTCGGGTGACAACGTCATCGTGGCGCAGTACATGACCGCGGCCGGCTTCAACAGCTCGACCGTCGGCATCCAGGACCCGACTCAGGCCATTGCGATCCAGGACCTCTTCAACGGCACTCTCGCCCACGGAGCGGGGCCGATTGCCGCGGGCCGGGCCATCAAGTACACGACCGTATCGGCGCTCGGCGTGGCCGAGCCGGCTTCGGGCTCGACGGCCAACCGGTTGACGCTGGCGAGTCTTGGTAACCCCAGCCGGGGCCGCGTGGCGCTCTCCTACAACCTGCCGGTCGCCGGAATTGCGACGTTGTCGGTATACGACGGCGCGGGGCGGCTGGTGAAGCAACTCGCAAACGGTCCGGCCCGAGTTGGGACCCACCACGTGGTCTGGGACGGCACTGACGCTGAGGGCCGCAAAGTCGGGGCCGGAGTCTACCTGGTGCGGTTGGTGACGAGCGACAAGTCCGTGGTCACAAAGACGGCGGTGGTACGATAGATGGCGAAGAGGGCAAGTCAGAAGCCAGAAGCCAAAAGCCAAAAGCCAAGAGTCCCAAAGCGAAGCGCGAAGGGCGAAGGGCAAAAGGCGGCTGGCACGGTCCGGAGTTCGCCAATCTGCAATCTGCAATCTGCAATCGAAAATGCCCCTCGCAAGTCTTGGGACCACTACTTCATGGACATCGCGCAACTGGTGAGCGAGCGCTCGACCTGCCTCCGGCGCAGAGTCGGCGCGGTGCTGGTGCGCGACCGGCGGATCCTCTGCACCGGGTACAACGGCGCGGCGCACGGCTTGCCGCACTGCGACGAGGTCGGGTGCCTGCGGGAGAGGCTGCACATTCCCTCCGGGGAACGCATCGAGATCTGCCGGGGAATCCACGCGGAGCAGAACGCACTCGTCCAGGCCGCGACCTTCGGCATCAACGTCAACGGCGCGACCCTCTACTGCACGCACGAACCGTGCATCACCTGCGCCAAGATGCTCCTGAACGCACGCATCAGGGAGTTCGTGGTCGAGCATCCCTACCCGGACGAGCTCGGCCGGAAGATGCTGGTCGAGGCAGGCGTCAAAGTCCGCAAGCCGGTCTAGCCGGCGGACGCAGTAGTACGGCGGCGGCCTCCGGGCCGCCGCTTCGTGTTCGGCGCACGCAGCTTCATGTCGCCCGTGTACCGACACTGTGAGCCAATACCACATGCGTCAACTTATTGACAACGGAAAGACGGGAGCTAGAATTGCAGCAGCGACGCCGAGCACGGCGACGCAGAGGGAAACCGCGCAGGTCCTGTCGGCGCCAGGCAGTCCAAGGTTCTGTTCCGTTCGGGAGGTGCGCTATGTCGCGCTGCCCCATCAGTTGTGCGTCCAAGGGGACTGTCCCCGCATGGAGGCTGTCCCCAAGGTTGAAAACCGTCCCCCACATCCGGGCCGTGAGACCCCTTGGGATAATGTTGGCCGTCTGCTGCTGCCTGTCGGCAGCCGATGCGCAGTGGCTTGAGGCCACCCTGTTCATTCCGGATTCGTTCGGCGGGCTGAGGCTTCCGAACTGCCTTGCGTACGACCCGACTGACAACCGGGTCTTCGTGGCGGGCGAGTCTACGCGTACCATATCCGTGCTGGACGCGCAGGACGGCCAGCGGCTCGCCCGGATTCCGTTCGAGGCCGACGTCCGTGCCCTCTGCTACAACTCAGTCAGCAACAAGGTATACGCGGCAGGCGCGGACCGGGACGCGGTCGCAGTGATTGATGCGGTAACGATGCAGCTGGTCTGTACCGTCGAGGCAGGCGACTTCCCGCTCGCGCTGGCGTACAGCCCGGCATCGAACAAGGTCTACTGCGTGAACCTGTTCAGTTATGACGTGACGGTGATTGACGGAGATGGTGACAGCGTGCTGGCGACGGTGCCGGTGGGCAGGTATCCAAATGCGGCCTGCTGGAACCCGGCGCGGAACGTGATCTATGTCGCCAACTCGAATAGCAACACGGTGAGCGTCATCGATGCTACGGCCGATATGGTCGTGACCACCATCGCGGCCGGGAACGCGCCAATGGGTTTCGTCTACAATCCGGACTTGAACAAGTTGTACGAGGCTGACTACGGCTCCGGCATGGTGACCGTGATTGACGGTCTGGCCGACACGGTGCTCGCGACCATACCGGGTGGCACTTCGCCGTTTCGGATGTGCTATGACCCGGCGGACGGCCGTGTATTCGTGGCGGACGAGGACGGTCGCGCAATGGTCATCGACTGCATGTTTGATACTCTGGTCCGGACAATCGACGTGTCCGGGGCTGTCGACATCGCCTACAACCCGGTAGACAACCGGGTCTACGCGACCGATGGCAACTACCTGGACGCGATTGACGCCGAGACGGGTGAGGTCGTCGCCTGGATCTTCGTCGGCTACTACTGCAAGGCGGTGTGCGTGGCCGATTCGGGCAGGCGGGTATTCGGTGCCGCGGACGAAGACAACGTGGTCGGGGTAATCGACTGCGCGACCGACTCGCTGCTTGCCGAGACCGGCACGATGTGGTACCCATCGCTGCTCTGCTTCAACCCGAACGGCAACAAGGTGTATTGCGCCAGTGAGGGCAGCGATGAGGTGACCGTGATTGACGGCGCGACAAGCGCCGCCACCGCGGCGATACCGGTGGGCCGGAGACCGCTTGCCATGCTCCACGACCCGGCTGCGAACAAGGTCTACTGCGCGAACAGAGCTTACATGAATTTTCCCGCAGCGGTGACGGTGATTGACGCCGGCGGGGACAGCGTGCTCAAGCGAATCCCGACCGGTGGGTCGTCGGGCGATGCGGGCCAGCAGGCGCTCTGCCTGAATACCGCAGACCACAAGATATATGTCGGCCACCAGTTCAGCGGCCCGGTCCTCGTGCTGGACGCGTATTCGGATACGGTCGTCGCTCAGGTGCCGTGCGGGGGCACGCCTCTCGCGCTCTGCTACGTGCCGGCGTACGACTACGTCTTCGTGTCCACCACCGGCTCGACGGTCGGCGTGATCGACGGCAGCCAGAACCTGCTCATCGGACAGCTGAACGTCGGCTCGAAACCGGTCGCGCTGTGCTACGACCCGGCCGGGGCCAAGGTCTACTGCGCCAACCAGGGGCAGAACACAATCAGCGTAATCGCGGGCGAGCGGCCGGCCGTGGTTGCGACGGTGAGCGTGGGGGACGCGCCGACGGCCCTGTGCCTGAACTCGGTGGACAACCGCATATACTGCGCGAACTACCGGGACAGCAGCGTGACGGTGATTGACGCAAACACCGACGCGGTGATGGCGACGCTGACCGTCGGGCAGTGGCCCCGGGCTCTCGCATTCGACTCGCTCAACGATTACGTCTACTGCGCCTGTCAGAACGACCGGGTCTATGTGATTGACGGGCACCGCGATACCGTCATCAAGGTGATTGACGTCGGTCATCTGCCCTATGCGCTCGTCTGGAACCCGATTGAACTGAGGACCTACGTCGCGAACTACCTTGGAGCGAGCGTATCGGTGCTGCGCGACAGCCTGCATTCCGGAATCACTGAGCGCGGGTCCTGGGCTCTTGCGCAGGGACGCGTGACTCCGACTATGGTGCGCGGCGTGCTGTACTTGCCTTTGGCGTCGGGCGTTGAGCGTGGGGCGTCATGCGTCTTGCTCGACATCTCCGGCAGGAAGGTGCTCGACCTGCACGCGGGGGACAACGACGTCAGCCGGCTGCCGGCGGGGGTGTACTTCGTGCGTCGGGCATCGGCCGTGAAGCGTGATGCGTCGAGCGTCACCAAGATTCTCATCACGAGGTAGGGAGGAGCCGTGAAGATCATCGCTGCTTTGCTCGTCCTTGTTTCGATGTCGGTCGGTCAATGGGTCGAGACGACGATACCCTTGTCTCTCGATACTGCGCTCAACTTCGTCGGGTCGTTGGGCTTCCACGCGCCCAACAGCTCGATATACATCGGTGGCAACGAGAATTTCCTGGTGGTCGTCGACGCGCGGACAAACGCGCAGGTCGCCAAGGTGGCTGTAGGTGACGGATGGCACTCTCTCTGCAGCGCCCCGCAGGCAAACAAAGTGTACTGCTTCAACAATGGACCTACGGTTACCGTGATCGACGGCACGAACAACCAGCCGGTCAAGACGCTCTCGATTCAGCAGACCATCGCTGGCTTCGCCTATAATCGGCAGGAAAACAAGCTGTACTGCGGGAACAGCAGCGACAGTTACGTGCGCGTCATCGACTGCGCGACCGACAGCGTTGTCGCGCGAGTAGAGGTCGGGCCGGAACCGGTCGCGCTCTGCTACAATCCGCTGCTCGACCGTGTCTATTGTGCCTGCCGGGCAACCGGCGACGTGACTGTGATTGACTGCGCGACGGATACCGTCGAGGGCACCATCTGGCTGCGTGGCGTCGGACCACGTGACATCTGCTTCGATTTTGCCTCAAACTGCGTGTATGCGGCGAACGAAGTCAGCAACACAGTCTCCGTGATTGACTGCGCGGCAGATACGCTGGCGCGGGTTCTGTCGGTCGGGCCCTCGCCCAGAGCGATCATCGCCGGCCCGCCGGGCAAGGTATATTGCGGCAACGGGCCCACCGTCTCCGTCATCTCCGGCGATACCGTCAGCACCATCATAACCTGGTCGAGCTCAGGACCGTTGAGCTATGACCCGGTGAACAACAAGGTCTACTGCAGCAACGGGGCGGATTCGGTCGCGGTGATAGACGCTGCCCGGGACTCGGTCGTGGCCCGGATCGAGTTCAGTGGGGGCCCGATGGCCATGTGCTACAATCCGGCCGGCAACAACACCTACGTCGCGTGCATGGTAGGTGATGTAGTGTGCGCAATCGGAGGCGAATCCAATGAGGTCGAGGCCTACCTTGCTTTCGGCAACGGGTTTGTCGGCGGCAACATGCTGCTGCTCTACAACTCCGTCAGCGACAAACTGTATTGCGCGGACTACGAGCGGGGCGGCCTCTTCATAGTAGACGGCAATACGAATACGATGAGGGCCGGGCTGTCATTCCGCCAGCAGGCTTTGCGCGCGTTGGCCTGGAATCCTCTCCGCAACAAGGTCTACGTCAGTTCGTCCCCGAATAGCCGGGTGTATGCGGTCGATGGAGTGACTGACCGTGTGGTTGCCCGGATCGAGGTCCACGCCGGCAGCCGTCCGACGGCGTTGTGCTACAACTCGGCAAGCGACAAGATCTACGCGGCCAGCTCGGACGACTCCGCGGTTTCGGTAATCGACTGCGCTGGGGACACCGTGGCGGCCACGCTCGACCTGCCCGGCGACGGCGGCAGCCTTGTGTACAACAACATGCTGAACAAGGTCTACTGCTCAGGCAGCACGCTCACAGCGATTGACGGCGTCGGGGACAGCATTGTCGCGCTCGTCGGCCTGCCCGAACGTACCGGCGAGCTCTGCTTCATACCGACTCACAACAAGCTGTACGCTAGCGCGTACGGCGAACCCTACATCTACGTGGTCGATTGCGTGGGTGATACGCTCATCCGGACGATCGAGACATGGTATTCAGTGCAGCATTTGTACTTCGACCTCGCCAGCGACAAGGTGTACGTCGGGCAAGGGTCGACCGGGTCGCTCTGGGTCTACGACGCCGAAACCGATTCACTTCTCGCGAGCCCCGGTATCGGGCCGGCCATGACATCGGCGCTGGATAATGGTCGAACCGGTGATGCAAACCGGGTCTACTGCGCATCGGGCACGCAAGACGTGGTCATGGTGGTCAGCGGCAAGACAAACTGCAACATACGTGGCATCACGGTCGGCTCTTACCCTGTGGCGCTGGCGTGGAACCCGGGCCATTCGTGGATGTACGTAGCCAATGCCTACTCGTCCAGCATCACCGTGGTGCGGGATACGCCAGCGGTGGGAGTAGAGGAAGGGCAGCCGAAAGCCCTGAGCCACAAGCTGGAAGCTACGGTGGTACGGGGAGTGTTGCAGCTGGGAGTAGACAGCAGACAGGATACAGAATACAGGGTGGAACTGCTGGATGTCAGCGGACGGAAGGTGATGGATTTGCAGCCGGGCGCGAATGA
>CAZSUX010000033.1:0-3053 GCA_964610135.1 uncultured bacterium
GACAACGTGACCGTGATTAACGGCGCGACCAACGGGGTCATCGCGACCGTGGCCGCAGGCGACGGCCCTCTTGCCCTCTGCTACAACCCGACCGACAACAAGGTCTACTGCGCGAACTCCGAGAGCGACGACGTGACCGTGATTGACGGCGCGACCAACGGCGTCATCGCGACCGTGGCCGCAGGCGACAGGCCTTTGGCCCTCTGCTACAACCCAACCAACAACAAGGTTTACTGCGCGAACTACTATAGCGACGGCGTGACCGTGATTGACGGCGCGACCAACGGCGTCATCACGACCATCGGGGTCGGTCATTCGCCTGTGGACTTCGCCTACAACCCGGCTCAGAACCGGGTCTATGTCGCCAACGACAAAGATTCCAGCATTTCGGTGCTGCGCGACTCGGGCGGGGGGATAGAGGAGAGCTTCAAGCCACAAGCCGCGAGCACCAGGCCGGCACCGACCATCGTCCACAGCGTGCTGCTTATGCCGACAACCAACGGTGTGCTGCTTGATATCGCCGGCCGGGAGATTCTGGCTCTCAATGCAGGAGTGAACAACATCGGAGGGCTGGCCCCGGGTGTGTACTTCGTCCGGCCCGAGCATCCAGCCGAGAACGATGGGCCGTCGGCGATCACCAAGGTTGTGATCCAAAGATAGCACGCGACTGATTCGCCCTCTCCGGTCGCTGTGACGACCTTCTGAGCCTCTTCCCACCCATTGGACGCTCACCCCGCGAGTCCAAGGTCTTTTCGTCCCGGCTGAGCGTAGCCTGGTTTGTTGCCGTGTGAGGTCGATCCACAGGAGGTCCTGAGGCCTGTGCCGCCTGTCTTAAGGCTATCGCAGCAGGCGGTACAACGTATCGGTCCGTGTGGAGCCCTTGCGATGGCCTCTGCGTCATCGCGGCCGGTTCCCGAGCTCCTGTTCCCCGATCCCGCTGGCTCCGCCCGCCCCACAAGGCATTTCAGATTGCAGATTGACGCGGCCGTTGGCCGCGAGTGACCAGGTTCCAGTATCCAGTTACCAATTTCGGACTCAACCACTCGATCCCTCGATCTCTCGATCCCTCTCCCCTGCAGATTGTCGATTGCAGATTGGCCGACCCCGAGGCGGACTGACATCCCCGCCCGCGAGTCCTACTATGTCCGCAGTGAAGCAAGACTCCTGCCTGCCCGTGCGCGCCGCTGACTGACTCGGGAGCACAGCAGCATGCTCCCGATGATTGAGAAAGTCAAACGCGGTGTCTTCTACTATTGCTCAAGCTGCGGAGCCAAGGTACAGGAAGACGCCGACACCTGTCCGAACTGCCAACTCGTGTTCGGCGGAACGCGATACGACGACCTGTCTGACATGCTTCCTGCCGTACGCAGGCTGAGGAACGCGCAGCGGCGATTCGCGTACGTCCTTCTCGCCGCGCTCCTCGTCGCGCTCGCGGCCCTCGCCATCATCGTCCTGCGCCCGGTCTGCATACGCTGATCCCTGCCATCAGCGCAAGCCGTGAGCCGTGGCCGCGTCCTGCGGGCGCGATTCGGGCCAGCCACCTACTTGAACAGGCTGAACTTGACCTTCACGTATTTGTCCGGGTGGGCCTTGATGTCGGCAATCAGGCCCTTGAGTTCGATGTTGGTCTGGCGGACCTCGTCGTAGAGCGAATCCGAACGCACCAGCTTGCCTGCGGTCGAACCGGTATCGATGAGCTGGACGAAGGTATCGAGCCGAGCCGCGAGCCGGTTCAGGTTGCCGGCCGTGCCGGAGAAGTCGCTCCGGACGTTGGCGAGTTCGGTGCGGATGGTGCCGACGAGGTCGTCGGCCGATTTGCTCAGTTGCCCGCTGAGCTCGGTCGGGTTGAGTTCGGTCAGGAGCCGGTCGAGTTTAAGGAAGGTCGTTTCGAGTTCGAGCGATTCGTTGACGCCATGGAACTCATGGTTCGGCGCTACCGGCGCTGAGTCGCCCGGCGTGACCATCAGGTAGCGGTCCCCGCCGAGATAGCTGATCGAACGGACCGCGAACCGCGTGTCGGTAGTAGGCTTGAAGTCACGGTCAAGCACGACTTTGACTTCGACGTGGTCGCCGGCAAGGCCGATCCTGGACACTCTTCCCTTTTCGATGCCGAGGACCTGCACCGGATCGCCGACCTTGAGTCCGGCAACGTCGCGAAACGTGACGGTGTAGACCCAGCGGTTGCGGCCGGTTACCTGGCCCGAGAACCAGACGTAGGCAAAAACCGCAAGCCCGATGCCGCCCAGGACGAATGCCGCTACAACGACGTCACGAATACGCCTGTTCATAGTCTCCCTTTCTCACGTTGTCGGCCCGGACCAGTTTGCCTGCCCGGAGCATGTACGTGCAGTCGGCGAGCAGGGTCGCGGCCTCAAGGTCATGGGTAACCACAACCTGGGTCCGCTTGCCGCCTTCCCGAAGCTCTCCAATCATGGCGCAGATGCGCTCTCGAATTGCCGGGTCCAGCCCGGTCGTCGGCTCGTCATAGAAGATGCAGCGCGGGTCCGCGACGAGTGCGCGGGCGATGGCCACCAGCCGCGTCATTCCGCCGGACAGTGCCCGCGGATGCAGATCACTGTGCTCGGCCATACCCACGCGCCGCAGCACTTCGTCAGTCCGGTTTCGGACTTCCGCGCGGCTCAGGCGGGTCGTCTCTTCCAGCACCAGGGCCACGTTCTCGGCAACGGTCAGCGAGTCGAACAGGGCCCCGCCCTGGAAAACGTACCCGAACCCGCCGGTCAGCTCCGCGAACCGGCCGAAACGAATCCTGCGGCCGTCGTGGAAGACCCGACCCTCGTCCGGTCCGAGCACGCCGGCCATTATCTTAAGCAGTACGGTCTTGCCGACACCCGACGGCCCGAGTATCACGGTCGTGGCGCCGTCCGGCACGTCCAAGCTGACCTTGTCGAGCACGACCTTGTCCCGGAACCGCTTGCTGACCCATTCGACTCGAATCATGTCTTGAAGAATACGAGGGCGATTGCGAAGTCCACCAGCAGTATCAGCACCGCGGAGAGCACGACGGCGCGGGTCGTGGCCCGTCCCACTCCCTG
>CAZSUX010000033.1:3063-9680 GCA_964610135.1 uncultured bacterium
CTGTGCCCCGCCGTGCACGTTGAACCCGTAGTAGCAGCCGCTGTTGCCGATGAGCAGGCCGAACAGCACCGCCTTCACGATTCCACCGGTGAAGTCACGCACCATGAAGAAATGGGTCACGCCGTAGGTGAAGACCGCGGCCGGCACGTTGAGCATGGTCGCCGATATGATAAGCGCGGTGAACACGGCGACGACTTCGGTCACGACCACGAGCACCGGCAGGCCGATGCTGGTCGCGAGAATCCGCGGCAGGCAGAGGTAGCGGTAGGGATCGACGCCCATGACTTCGAGCGCGTCAACCTGCTCGGACACGCGCATTGCCCCCAACTCAGCGGCAATGGCCGAGGCCGACCGGCCGGCAACGATGAACCCGGTCAGGACCGGGGCGAGCTCAATCAGCACCAGCCGGCCGACGCCCATCCCGACAAAGTACTTGGGCACCACGCCCATCAACTGGTAGCTGGTCTGGACCGCGGTGGTCAGGCCGATGAAGACCGACGTGATGACGACCACCGGCAGGGCCCCGACGCCGTGAGTCGACAACTGGGCTATGAACCGAGGCCAGGTCCGGCGCAGGTCCCACGACCCGGCCAAACACCGAATCAGGAACGCCAGATAGTCAAGCGGCGCAAGTAGAGCTTTCACCCACGGAATGTTAGCCTTGAGGGGCAGCATGTCAACCGGCACAGGCCGCCCGTGGATACCGCTCCGCTCCGAGCCGCTTCAGGGCACCACCGGTGCCGGCCGAGAACCGGCTGAAACGCGTGCCCGCGACCGTTCCCCGTTCCCGGCGCTTGACTTGGACGACGCCCGCCCTAGAATCCGTCCGTGGAAACAGTGATCGAGCGAATCGGCGCTTCAGTCGGCAAGGAAGTGACCCTTGCCGGCTGGGTCTACAACAAGCGGTCGTCGGGCAAGGTCAGGTTCCTGATCCTGCGTGACGGCACCGGCATCATCCAGTGCGTGTTTCTCAAGGACCAGGTCCCGGACGCGGCCTTCGACCTGGCCGACTCGGTCACGCAGGAATCGTCGGTCGCAATCACCGGCACCGTCCGCGAGGAGAAGCGGGCGCCCGGCGGTTTCGAACTGACCGCTACGGACCTGAAGCTCATCCAAGTCGCCGAGCCCTATCCGATTACGCTGAAGGAGCACGGCGTCGAGTTCCTAATGGAACACCGCCACCTCTGGCTGCGCTCCGCCCGCCAGCACGCGGTGTTGCGCATCCGCTCTGAGATAGTCAAGGCGATGCGCGACTACCTCGACGACAACGGTTTCGTCCTCGCCGACACGCCGATCCTCACGCCGGCCGCGGGCGAAGGTACGACCACCCTCTTCCCTGTGGACTATTACGGCGAGCAGGTCTATCTCGCCCAGACCGGTCAGCTCTACAACGAGGCAATCGCGGCTTCAGTACGCAAGACCTACTGCTTCGGCCCGACCTTCCGCGCCGAGAAGTCAAAGACCCGGCGCCACCTGATGGAATTCTGGATGCTCGAACCCGAGGTCGCATTCCTCGACCTCGCCGGCGACATGACACTGGCTGAGGAGCTGGTCGCCTACACGGTCCAGCGGGTGCTGGAGAAGCGAAAACCGGAGCTGGCCACGCTCGAACGAGACACGACGAAGATCGAGGCAATCAAGACACCTTTCCCGCGCATCTCCTATGGTGAGGCGGTCAAGCTGCTTCAGAACAAGGGCAAGGAAATCAAACCGGGCGACGACTTCGGCGGCGACGAGGAAACGCTGCTGGGCGAGGCATTTGACCGTCCGGTGATGATCCACCACTACCCGGCCGCAATCAAGGCATTCTACATGAAACGCGACGCCGAGGACCCGACTCTCGCCCTCGCCTTCGACATGATTGCGTCAGAAGGCTACGGCGAAATCGTCGGCGGGTCCCAGCGCGAAGACGACCTCAAGGAAATGCAGAAGCGCATCGAGGAGAACAAGCTGCCGCCCCAGGCCTACGAGTGGTATCTCGATGTGCGCCGCTTCGGCTCATTCCCCCATTCCGGATTCGGGCTCGGGCTCGAGCGCACCGTGGCCTGGATTTGCGGACTCAAGCATATCCGCGAGACGATCCCGTTCCCACGAATGCTCGAGAAAGCCTACCCATAAGAAGTGATGAAGTACCACAGGGCAAAGGGGCAAAGGGGAAATGGCAAAGTCCGGACTTCGGAATTTCCACTTTCCACTTACCCCTTCAAGAGAGGAGACATATGCCAAGAAGCAAGATAAAGGTCCGCCGCATGCGCCATCGCCGGATCGTCAAGGCCCGCCGCCGCAAGGACGCGCGCAAGCTCGCCGCCAAAGCCAAGCCCAAGTCCTGACACCGGTAGGGACATGACCGAAATCCGCGGAGGATTTCGGATCGTGTCCCGCTGTCGTACATTGAGAAAGCTCATCCTCGCGCCATTCGGCGCGCACGACGCCGGCGAGCGCCTGCTGAAAGCAGCACTCGACACCGGCGTCGCGCCCGCTGATATCCTCTATCTCTGCCCCAGCCCGCGCCGCAAGGAACTGGCTAAAGCCGAGCTGCTTCGACTCAGCGGCAAGGACGCGATTGTGCCGCCGGTGTTCGCGAGCCCGGCGCAGCTCGCCCGTGACCTCCACGACAGATTTGGTTCAGCCCGCCGCCTGCCGCCGGAACTGAAGCCACTACTGGTCCAGCGTATCCTGTCCGAGTCCACGCCGTGCCCCTCGTCCCCCAACCCTCGCCCCGTCTCAATCGGCTATTCCCGCGCAGTCGCCGGTTTCATAACCGAAGTCCGGCGCTACGTCTCTGCCGAAGACCGCTCGGGGCTTGGAGTCAGGTTCAAGGAACTGCTCGTCGGTTTCGAAAAGCCGCTCGCCCGGCTGCTCGAAAGCCTCGAATGTCTTGAGCGCTACGAATCCGAGCTCAGCCGGCTCAACTGGACCGACGACGAGGGAATACTCGCTCAGGCCGCGTCGCACGTCGCCCGGGCCAAGCTGCCGCCCGTGCTGGTACTCGACAGCTTCGTGGCGCCGAACCGCCTCGAAGCCGACCTGATTCGCGCCCTGGTCGCGCGCGCCGAGTCCGTGTTCTTACTCGGCTACGGCAGCGACCCCAAAGACCCGGACTACGCACAGCCCGAGCGCTTCAGCGCCTTCATCGAGTCGCTGGGCGGGTTCGAGACCGAACGTCTGCCCGTCCCCCCTCCTTTGCCCGAGCCGGAGTTCCTCCAGTACCCGGACATCGAGGAAGAGGTCAAGGGAATCTGCCGGGCAATCATCGCCCGGCAGGAAGACACGGAAGGCACTTTTGTCGCCGTACCCATGCTGGCCGAATTCGCGCCTCTGGTCAAACGCGTATTCAACGACTACGGTGTGCACGCCACCGTATACCCGGAAACGAGCCTCTCGACCTCGTCGCCGATAGTCGCCGTGCTCGAACTCCTGCGCTGCCTCGACACCGACTTCGAACGCATCGCTGCCGCCGCGGCGCTGGGCTCCCCATTCCTGCCCGGTCTGCTCAGACTCGACTCCGACCCGGACTCGTCCGCCCGAGACCGGGCCGCGGCCGCGCTGAACCACTACTCCCGCCGCGCCCGCATCATCAAGGGTCGCCAGAATTGGGACAAACTGCGCGAGCGCGTACTGGCCGCCCAGGACACCGAACTGGAGGACACCGAAGACGAGTTCCTGCAGGATGTGCAGAAGCGGGTGCAACACGCCACAGGGCTCATCAGGACAAACCTGACAGAGATGGCCACGTTCGGCACATTCGCCTCCTCGCTCAAGCGACTCCTTGGCCGGGTCGGATTCCTGAACGAAACTACCGGCAGCGAAACCGACCTGCTGGACGACCGCAAGGCGCTCTACGACATCCTTGATACCATTGCCCTATTCGAACAGGAGTTCGGCGGGCAGAAAGAGACGCGGGCCCGATTCATCAAGACGCTGCACTATCTTGTCGAGAACACGAACCGCTCCCCGGAGACGCCTCCTGCCGGGGTCACGGTCGTGGACATGACCGAAACGCTTGGCATCCACCCGCGCCGGCTCTACTTCTGCGGCCTGACTGAAGGCAGCCTGCCTTCGGCCTATGCAGCCGACCCGATCTTGCCTGACCGCGTGCGGAAGGCGCTGGGCATGCCGGACGTGGACTGGCACCAGGAACACGAACGGTTCCACTTCCGCCGCACCCTGGAATCGCCGCTCACGCCGCCCGTCCTCAGCTATCACGCCGCCAGCGATGGCCAGCCGGTCCTGCCCACGCCTTTCCTGACACTCAAACCAACCAAGGCCCCGAAACCGGAAGCGCTCTACTCTGAAGCCGAGGAACAGGTCGCCAAAGGCAGGAGTGCGGGCAAGCCCTTTGCCGAATCCGCGCTGGAGGTCGATTTCTCCAGAGACAAAGACGTGCTCGCGGTTCTGGCCTCGGACTACGGACCTGCCCGGCCGGTCTCGGTTACGCAACTGGAACGATACAAGCGCTGCCCCTACGAATTCTACATCGACTACGTTCTCGGAATTGAGACGCCCGAGGAACCGCGCTACGACATTGACGCCCGCCAGTGGGGACTCGTCATCCACCTCGTAATGGAGAAGCTGTACCGCGACGGCCCGGTTGCACCCGAGAACCTGGAGGCAGCCGCGCTCAAGGCGCTCGACGCCACCCTCGGAGAAGTCGAGTTGCCTGTGTTCTGGACCGAAGTGACCCGCCGTGTGTTCAGCGGTCTCCTGCCGGAAATCATCCGCTGCGAGACCGAGCTGCGCGAAGGCGGCTTCCTGCCCGGCCGGGCCGAACTCAGGCTCAGAGGCAAACTCACCAGCGACATCGCCCTGAAGGGCCGGGCCGACCGCGTTGACACATCGGGCGAGCTCTTTCGTATCCTCGACTACAAGACCGGTTCGCCACGCAACGTCGGCGGCCAGGCAGTGCTCGACGGCACCCATCTCCAGCTTCCGCTCTATGCGTGGCTCTACGCCAAAGAACACGCGCAGGCAGTACCGGACAACTTCGGCATCTACACACTGCGCGAGCCGGGGGTGCGCTGGTTCGCGGGCAAGAAGTACGACGTGAAGGAACTAATCAAGACCGCGGCTGAGAATGCGGTCGAAGTAGTCCGGCAGATCCGCGCGGGCCGGTTCCCGCCCGCACCCGGTGACGACCGCGCCTGCGAATACTGCGGTCTCGGCCACACCTGCGGCCGTCGCGAAGCCCCAAAGGAAACCTAGATGATCTCCAGCTCCGAATTGGTCATTAGGAATTAGGAATTGGCAATTCCTCTTCGTCATAAGGTTGTCTTCGCTCCAGCCGGCTCGGGCAAGACCCAGCAACTCAGCGACCGTTACATCGCCCTGCTTGCGGCCGGCGTGCCGCCCGAGCGGATTCTCACGCTGACCTTCACCGAGAAGGCTGCGGCCGAGATGAAAGAGCGCATCTTCGGCGAGCTGGAGAGGAAGAACCCGGCCCTGCACAAGCTCCTGCGCGACAACGCGCTTAAGCTGCGCATCTCGACTATCCACTCGTTCTGCCTCTCTCTCGTGAGACGCTTTGCCCCGGTGCTCGACCTCGACCCGCGAGTCGAAGTCCTTTCCGATACCACGACCGCATGGGAAAGCGCCAAGTACGACGTGCTGATGCAGGTCGCCGAGCATGAACGGAACTCGAAGGACTACGCCGGGCTTATCGACCTCGTAACCCGGAATAGGATGCAGGGCTGGACAAGACTGTCCGAGCTGTTCGACAGCCTCTTCGCCAAGCGGGTCGCGGTCCAGCGCGGCCGGATGGTCGAGTCCGAAGCCGGGCTGCCGGACATGGCCGCCCGGCTCCGCGCCAGCCCGACCGGCCGCGCCAGGTTCGAAGGCTATTCGCGCCTGTTCCCGCGGGAGTTCACGGGCAAGTCCCTTGAAGAGGTCTTCCGCCTGCTCGAAGAGAACGCCAACGTGTATCGCACCCGCTCGGGCACGCCGAGAATCCGCGGCTGCAAGGAAGAAGAGCAGGCGTGGAACCGGGACATGTGCGACTATCGCAACCTCGTCGCCACCGCGGTCTGGGAAGCCGAGTTCGGCCGCGCCCTTGACCTGTTCCAGCAGCGGTTCCTGAGAGCCTACACGCAGTCCAAGCGTGCGTCCGGCTTCGTGGACTACGATGACATGGAATACCTTGCCTGGCAGGTCCTGCACGATGAGGGTGAATGGCAGAACATACTGCGTGCCTTTGACGAACACACCGACCACATCCTCGTGGACGAGTTCCAGGACACTAGCTTCCTGCAATGGGGCATCATCGACAAACTGACCGAGGAGTGGCGGTCAGGCGAAGGCGCCAAGTCCGACCTCGGCATCAAGCCGACCATCTTCATCGTAGGCGACGAGAAGCAGTCCATCTACATGTTCCGGGACGCCAAGGTCGAGGTTTTCGCCGAAGCCGCGGACAAGATCGAGGAATGGGTGGGCAAGGACCAGCTCGAACGCGAGACGCTTGAGAAGAACTACCGCAGCCTCCAGTCCATCATCGGCTTCAACAACGCTCTCTTTTCCAAGCTGATGTCCCCCTCCTCGTCCTCCCCCACCCCCCCCCCCCCCCCCCCCCCCCCCCCCCCCCGGCGAGACCCCCACACCCCCCAAAACCGCGCCCCCCAAAACAC
>CAZSUX010000033.1:9690-14824 GCA_964610135.1 uncultured bacterium
CCTCCCCGACCCCCGCCCCTCGCCCCCCGTCCCCTGCCCCTTGGCAGACCCGCTACGCGCCCTTCACGCGCGCCCGCAAGAACACCGACCCCGGCCGTGTCGAGCTGATACTGGCCCGCTCCGACGAGAACGCACCCGAACGCCGCCGACTCGAAGCCGCACTCATCGCCAAGCGCATCCAGTCCCTCGTGCAAAGTCCGAGCGCCGAACGCCGAACGCCGAACGCCGATGTTCCGCCACTGCAAACTGCAGACTGCAACCTGCAAACTCCCTTGACGGTCTACGACCGCAACCCTGACCCGAACGGCCCGGAGATTACCCGGCCCTGCGAGTACAAAGACATCGCCATCCTCATCCGCTCCCGCAACCTGCTCGCGCCAATCGAGCAAGCCCTGCGCGAAGCCGAGGTCCCATTCCTTGTGCTCGGCGGCTCCGGATTCTACGAAGAAGACGAAGTCCGTTACCTGCGCTCACTCCTCTGCTTCCTCGTTGACCCGACCGACGACGTCGCGCTCTACGTCACGCTGCGCGGTCCGTTCTTCGACATCCCCGAACGCGACCTCTTCCTCGCCCACCAACCTGCTACTCCCGACTCTCGACTCTCGACTCCCTCCTCTTTTCTCTGGGACCGCATGCAGACATCTACCTGCCCCAAGGTCAGCGAAGCCGTAGCCGCGCTCAAGCGCTGGCTGGACCGTGTCCACAAGGAACCACTGGCCCGAATCCTCTCCCGCGCCACCGAGGAACGGAAGGTCTGGACCAGGTTCTGGGAGCCACAGCGCGAGGCCAACGTCCGGAAGTTCCTTACCATTGTCGAAGACCTCGAGGCCTCGGGCGAGCACCCGCTCCGCATCCTGAACGCACTCGAACAGGCTGGCGCGGACGAAGCCAAGGCCGACGTCCGGGTCGAAGATATGCCGGGTGTCCAGATTCTCACGATTCACGCGGCCAAGGGGCTCCAATTCCCGGTCGTGTTCCTGCCGGGGCTCGACGCGGCAATCCGCTCCGCCGGCTCCTCCGGCGACAAACTGGTCGTCGAGGAAACGAGCCAGGAAGAAGTGAAAGTCTCGTACATCCCCGACGCCGGCATCAGGCGCGAACACCCGCTGCACCGGGAGCACGTCGAACAGGAGTACGAAGAAGAGAAGCGCATCTTCTACGTCGCCTGCACCCGTGCGCGCGACGCGATGTTCCTGACCGGAAGCTGGAATGAACGCACGCTCAGAAAGACCCGGCTCGAATGGCTGTGCGAGTGTCTGGGCCTGCACGAGACCGAGAACGGCTTCGCCCTCGAACCCGGGTTGCCAAACGTCACTTGCCTCACGGCGCGGGACATGACCGCCGCGGGACATGACCGAAATCTCCGAGATTTCGGATCGTGTCCCAAGGCACACGACGTGTCCCAAGCTGCACCCTCGCCCCTGGTCCGCGACCGCGAACCGATGCACCTCCGCCGCGTCCCTCGCCCCTCACCCCTGGCCCCTAGCCCCTCTATCCGCTCCGTCACTCGCAACCTTCCCCATGATTTCCAGCGTCACGGCGAAGAGAGCATCGGCCTTGGCGAAGTCATCCACAAGTTGCTCGAAGAAATCTCCAACGGAACGCTGACCACCGCCCCCCAACCGCTCGCCGCTGAAATCGAGAGACTTCTTCGGCTCCACGGCCTCGACTCCTCCCTATCCGCCAATCTGCAATCTGCAATCTCCAATCTGCAATCTGAAATCGCTATCTGGGACATCATCAAGCCTCAGCCCGATTCCTTCGCCGAGCTTCCCATCATGTACGCGGACGGCGAAACGGTCCACACCGGCCGCATCGACCGCGTCATCATGACTGCCAACGAGGTCCGCATCTACGACTACAAGACCTTCAAGGTTGCCAAGAAAGACATCCCTCTGCTCGCCCGCGAATACTACGACGGCCAGCTCAGATTCTATGAGCAAGCCCTGCGCAAGCTCTATCCGAGCAAGAATGTCACGAGCTTACTTGTCTTCACCGCTTTGCCCCTCATCGTCCCCGCCGGCAGATAGTCACCGCGCTCAGCTGGAAAGAAATCGGGCAGGGTCCCCCCTCCCGCCTGAGTTTCAGCAAGCCGCTACCGCGGTTTGAGGGTAGCGATAGGCACGACCATCTCTTCAAGCGAGATGCCGCCGTGCTGGAAGGTGTGCTTGTAGGCCTTCTCGTACTCGCGCGGCTTGGTCGGGTAGATGAAGTAGTAGTCATTCTTGGCGATCGCGAACTTGGTGCCGAGGTGGTCGGACGGAAGCATGAAGGTGTCCGGGTTGTTGAGGAGGATCGCGTCCCGCCCCTCGACTCGGATTGCCGCGCCGTGCTTGTAGCGCAGGTTGGCCGACATTTCGCGGCTGCCGTAAATCAGTGTCGGCCGCTTCACCCGAAGGAAGCCGTGGTCGCTCGTCACGACAACCGTGCAGTTGCGTCGTGCCAGTGTCTTCATGAACTCGAACACCGGAGATGATGAGAACCAGACCCGGGTCATACCGACGAGCGCGGCGTCGTCCGGAATGATCTCGTCGAGCAACCGCGTGGTCTTGATTGAGTGGATAAGCTGGTCAAGGAAGTTAACAACAATGGCCGCGAACCGGATGTTCTTGTCGAGCACCGCGGCGCGGGCGTTTGCGAGTTCGTCGCCGTGCGATACCTTGAGATACGCGTGCCGGCCGTCGAACCTCATCCGGCGCAACTGCTCGTCGAGCAACTCCGGTTCGAACCGGTTCTGCCCGGAATCCGCGGTGACCCAGTACTTCGGATAGCGCCGCTGGATCTCCAGCGGCAGGAGACCGGAGAAGATGGCGTTCCGCGAATAGGGTGTGGCGGTCGGCAGTATCGAGCAGTAGTAGTCGCTGTCGACCTCGAAGTAGTCCGCCAGCAGCGGGACGATCGCGTCCCACTGGTCGGCGCGCATCGAGTCGAGCACGAGGAGGTACGTGTTCGGTCCCGCCCAGTGAGGACGAACGAAACGCTCCAGCACCTGGTGTGACAGGGTCGGTCCCTTCCCTGCCAGCCAGCTTGTGTACTCGTTCTCCACAAACCGGTTGAAGTCACCGTCAGCTTCGCGCCGGCGGTCCGCCTCAACGTCCTGGAGCCCGGCATCGGCGTAGCGACCCAGCAGCCGCTGCCAGTTGCCGAGCAGCCGGTAATAGGCCACCCAGCCGTCCCACGAACCGAGGTCGTGCTGCTGCTTCATGGCCGCCATGTATTCCTGCGCGATGCGGGCCGACACCAGCTGCTTCTTCTCGAGCAGGCGCTTGGTTACAGCGAGTAACTGCACCGGCGTGAACGGCTTGATGACGAAGTCGTCGACGAGCTTGCCGAACGCTTCGTTTATCAACTCCTCCTGATCGGACTTGGTGACCATCGCCACCAGGAGGTTCGGGTCGAGCTGCTTGAGCCGGCGCAGGACCTCGAGTCCGTCCATTCCGGTCATTATCTCGTCGAGCAGAACGAGGTCGAAGTCACGGGTCTTGACCAGCTCGATTCCATCCGGGCCGTTGGTCGCGGTCTCAACCTCATAGCCCTTGTCTTTCAACGCATAGACGAACGGCCGGAACATGTCTATCTCGTCGTCAATCCAGAGTATTTTCATGAATAGGTCCTATCGGGCCTATTGGCCCTATTCCTTTCCTGTCACCGGCAGAAAAATCGAGAAGACCGTTCTCCCGGGCTGAGATTCCTTCAAGAGCAGCTTGCCTTGATGGTAGCTTTCAACAATCCTCTTGGCCAGGGTCAGCCCCACTCCCCAGCCGTACTTCTTGGTCGTAACGCCCGGTTCGAAGAGCCTTTCGGTCTTCACCCCCTCGCCCGAGTCGGTCACTTCGATTTCGAGGAACCGCTTGTCCGGGGCAAGCGCGGAACGGACCCTGACTTCGCCCAGCTTGGTACCGATCGCATCAACGCTGTTCTTGAGCAGGTTCTCCAGCATCCAGGAGAAGAGGACGTCATCCACCAGGACGGTCGCATCATCCACGATATCGGTCGCGAACTCCACGGTCTTCGGCGCCCGGCGGCGGACAAACGCCACCGAGCGTTCGATTGCCGCGCCGACGCGGTGCGGAGTCAGTTCCGGCGGCATGCCGATACGGCTGAACCGGTCCAGCACTTCCTTCATCCTTACCAGGTCCTGCTCCATCTCCTGCGTGGCGTCCGGCGCACGCTCACGCAGGACGTCGAGCCAGGCACTGAAGGAAGAGAGAGGTGTCGCCATCTGGTGAGCGGTCTCCTTGGCCAGCGCGGTCCAGATATGCTCCTGCTCCCGCCGCTTGTAGGAGAGAATCCCCCAGATGCCGACGATCACAAACCCGACCAGGAGCAGCACCTGCAACACCGAGAATACGGCAAGATACCGAACCGAGCGCACGAGGTTGGTGTTCACGTTGCGGAGTGTCACTGCCGAGGCCGAGAGCCCGTAGTGGATTTCACCGAGTTTGCGCGTGGAATCGCCATCGGCGACCGCCAGAGGGACCGGCTCGTGCTCGCTGTCGAGTACGTACATGAGGCCGGCAAGCTGGGCTGAATCGGGGTTCTCAGCCGGCAGGTTGCGCCACGACGTCGGACGGCCATTGGCATTCGTGATTATCACCGGGAAATCTATCTTCCGGATGATTTCGTCGAAGATTATGTCCAGTTCCGGCGAACTCCCCTCCGAGGGCTCGGTCGCGCGCGACATGAACTTCGCGTACATCCGGGAGCGAAGCTGGGTGTCGTTCTCAAGCTGGGCGGAAAGCGTATGGACGTAGCCCTGCCAGGACCGCGACAGCCTGATCAGGAGGAATTGGGAATAGAAAAACCAAACCCCGGCCAACGCCAACAGCCCCAATATGAAATAGAGCTGCAGCAGCCGGGCGCCGAATCTGAATCCAGACCTGTTCAAGAACGTTGTTTGTCAACCAATGTTAGTGCCCGCCGCGCCGAAGTCAAGCGCCGGGCACGCGGTTTGACAGACCCGGCGCGATGCTCTAGCATCTATGGGCAACTACAAACCCGGAGGAAACGTGAAGAACCTTACTGTCCTTGTCTCGCTGCTGGCCGGCATTGCTTCCGCCAACCTGCCCTGGAGCGCGGACATTCTCGCGGCCGACGTCGGCGACACCATCAATGAAGGCGAGTCGTGCATCGC
>CAZSUX010000034.1:0-14557 GCA_964610135.1 uncultured bacterium
CCGCCGCTCATGTCGCCGTACAACGTGCAGTACCCGACCGCAAGCTCGCTCTTGTTTCCGGTCGCGAGCACCAGATGACCCAGCTTGTTGGATATCGCCATCAGGATGTTGCCGCGCACCCGCGCCTGGAGGTTCTCCTCGGTTGTGTCCGGCTTCCGGCCCGCGAATTCGCGCGCGAGCGACGACAGATAGGCATGATACGCCTCGGCGATGCCGACCTCACGGAACTCAATCCCGAGGTTTTCCGCCAGCCGGCGTGAGTCCTCAATGCTGCCTCGGGAAGAATACTCGGACGGCATCGTGATGCCAAGGACGTTCTTCGGCCCGAGGGCCGCTGCCGCCAGGCAGCCGACGACTGCGGAGTCGATACCGCCGGAAAGCCCCAGCACCACCTTTTCGAAACCGCACTTGCGCACGTAGTCGCGCACGCCGAGCACCAATCCATCGTGAATTGACTCGACCGGGTCAATCTCGACGTAGTTGCTGTCCGCGCCGACTGCGCCGGTCTCGACCACGGCGAGTTCCTCCTGGAAAGGTCTCAGTGCCAGCTGTGGTCTGCCCTGCCGGTCAAACGCCATACTTCGGCCGTCGAACACCAGTTCATCGTTGCCGCCGACCTGGTTGACGAAAACGAACGGCAACCCGTGCCGTGACGCGTGACCCGCGATCAGCCGCTTCCGGACGGCCTCCTTGCCGACCGAAAACGGCGAAGCCGAGATGTTGATGAGTACTGTCGCTCCGGCTGATGCCATCTCGGCTACGGGGTCGCGGTCGTAAACTGCCCGATCCCACATCTCCCGTGATTCGGCCTCGGCAGCCCCTTTCGGCCAGGTCCACGCATCCTCGCATACGGATATCCCCAGGGCCTCGCCCCCGAACTTCGCGAGCCGCACCTTGTCGGCCGGGTCGAAGTACCGAGTCTCGTCGAAGACATCGTAAGTCGGGAGCAGGGATTTGGCCTGACGGAACTGCTCCTTGCCTCCGGCCAGAAGAATCGCGGCATTGAGCAGCCCTTTACCCGGAGAGCGAGGCGAACGGACCGGAGCGCCAAGGATGATCCCTACCTCGGGGAATTGTGCTGAAATCTGCGCCATGTCGGACAATCCGGCCTCGACCCGGTCGATGAACCAGTTGCGGGCAAGCAGGTCGCGCGGCGGGTACCCGGTCAGCATCAGCTCAGAGAAAACGACGAGGTCCGGGCCGAATCCACGGGCCTGTTCAAGCGCCTGCTGTACGCGCCGAACATTCCCCGGGACGTCACCTACTATCGGGTTGAGCTGCGCCAGGACGATCTTCATCACTTATCGTTCATCGCTATGCACTCATCGATCATCGCCTACTGGTAGCAGTCTGCCAAACCCGCACCCCTTGTCAACAAAGGGCTATTCGCCTATTATCTCGTCTCCGTGCTCACTCTGATGTTATTGCTGCTGCCGGTGCAGCTGACGCGGCCGGCTCTGCCGGTCCCGCCAGGGCTCGATACCTTTGACCTCTCGGACCACACCGTTGTCCTGTCAGTTGATGATGGATATCACTCGATCTACGAGAATGTCTACCCGCTGCTCAAGCGCTACCGCATGACCATGACTCTTGCGCTCATCACCGGCTGCATTACCGAAGGCAGACCGTCCTACAGCCCGTCCGACCGTTTCCTGAACGAGCGTGAAATCAGAGAGATGATGGACTCCTGCGACATCGAGATTGCCAGCCACACGCTGACCCACGCTTGGCTGACCCGGCTCGACAGTGCTTCAGCCTGGCGTGAAATCGCCGACTCCAAACGCCAACTCGAATCCCTCTTCGGCACCGAAGTCGTCACCTTCGTCTATCCCTACGGCGACATGAACGGACGGGTTCGCAACCTGGTCCGCCGCGCCGGGTACAAGCTGGCCCGAAAGGTCGGGCCGGGCACACCGAATCTCTGGGTGGAGCCCTACCGGATACCGGAAGTCGAACTGAGGATGCAAGCCCAGTTGCCGGGAATAATCAGCCACATCCGTCGGCACCAGACGACCGTCATCCTGCTGCATCGCATCGTCCCGTCGCCCAGGGTCTTCACCGAGTGGTCGGTCGCCGACTTCTGGGCCTTGCTGGATTGGATGCACCGGCGCCAGGTCCGGGTGGTTACCCTGGCCGAGCTCTACCGGGAGTGGTGGCGGGAAAAGTTGAACCGGGCCCTGCTTGAGGCGACCGTCGGATCGAACTCAGCCCGGCTATTCGAGGATGTAGACATCGACGCTACTCGCACTCCCCATCCCCGCTGAGGTGAAAGCGTCCATGTTCTTCTTCCGGCCGACGAAGACGTCGATGTGCTTGCCCTTGACCGCGCTGCCCACGTCGTGGGCGTAGAAGACCCCTCCCAGGGTTCGGCCATCAACCGTAACGTTCTCAGCCTGCGGAATGTAAACCACTGAGCCCAGGGGTATCAGACGCGGGTCGACCGCTATGGACTTGAGTTCGGTGAGTTTGTGCCCGCCGTAGCCGAGGAATTGGTCCACGACCTGTGCCCGGTTGGCCCGTTTGAGGTAGCTGATACGCCGCCCGTCCTTCAGGCAGGCCGCAGCCTCGACCCTAAACGCCCTTACGAAAGCCGAAGAGAACCGACCGAGAAGCTGACCGTCGGCAAGATAGAGAGGCGAAGACCGGCTGGTCGGGTACTCATCTTCCTCCACCGCCCAGTAGTACGTCACCTTGAAACGACCGAGGTACCGGCCCTGCGGCACTCCGGCGCTGTCTCGCACGCCGGTGAAAAGGAAATCCGGCGGCCGAACGCCGCTTCGGACAACGCTGCTCGTAGTCTGCGCCTTGGGCAGGAAGCAGGCCGACATGAGCAGAAACAGGCCTACAGCCCATTTTTTCATGGTATATCGTCCAAATCCCGTCAGCCGTGTCAAGAAAATCCTCTGGTGGCGTTTCCGTGCTGAAAACGCCATAGGCTTAACCCATTGTTATATAGGCATTTAGATACTTCGCGACCTGGACGCTGGCCAGGGAAACGGAGCATGGACCTTCATTCTGGGTCACGCTCCACGCGGCTTGGGTACGAACCAGCTGTTTGTCAGTCAACCGCCACCAGAGGCAGGCCAGCTGGCTCAGAGAGGCCGAGCGGCCGACCCTACCCGAGGTCCAGTTCGCTCTGCCGGGCGTTCGAGGCCTTGCGGCTGAAGTGGTCGTAGGCCCGCTTCTGGGCTATCCGCCCTCGCGGCGTCCGCTGGATCAGTCCCTGCTGCACCAGAAAGGGCTCGTATACCTCCTCCAGCGTGCCGACATCCTCCCCGACGGCCACCGCCAGTGACGATGCACCCACCGGTCCGCCATCGAAACGGTCGATAATGGTAAGGAGCACCTTCTTGTCCATCTCATCGAGTCCGAGGGTGTCGACATCAAGCTGGGTCAAAGCGTAGCGAGTTATCTCATTGTCTACCAATGCCTTACCGCCAACCTGGGCAAAGTCGCGGACCCGCCGCAGCAGGCGGTTCGCGATTCTCGGGGTACCCCGAGACCTTCTCGCAATCTCCATCGCGGCGTCATCCTCGACTTTCACGTTCAGGATGCGCGCAGTACGTCGGACGATAAGAACTAAGTCCTCAGCCGGGTAGTAGTCGAGGTGAAAGGACATGCCGAAGCGGGAACGCAATGGCGCGGTGAGCAGACCCGACCGGGTCGTAGCGCCAACCAACGTGAAACCGTGCAGGCCTATCCTCTCCGACCTGGCTCCGGGTCCCTTGTCGATGAGAACGTCGAGCGAGAAATCCTCCATCGCCGGGTACAGGTATTCCTCCACCGACTTGTTGGTTCGGTGTATCTCGTCGATAAAGAGCACGTCCTTCGGCGCCAGCCCGGTGAGGATGCCGGCCAGGTCCACGGGCCGTTCGAGTATCGGGCCCGAACTCGCCCTGAGTGCGGCGCCCATCTCACCGGCGATGATGTAGGCGAGAGTTGTCTTGCCCAGACCGGGTGGGCCGAAAAGCAGGACGTGCTCGAGCGGCTCCCCGCGCAGCCTGGCCGCCTCGATGAAAACCCGCAGGTTCTCCTTCAGACGGTCCTGGCCGATGAAGTCGTTGAGAGTCCGGGGTCGGATTTCCTCGTCCAACGCCTCCTCTCCCCGCATCCGCTGAGGAGATGAGATACGTTCGGTCTGGACCACGCCCCGCTAGCCTCGCTGCGCCAGAGCCAGCTTCAGGAGTTCCTGCAGGCTCAGGTTCTCGGCCGCCCCCACCCGTCGCAACCGGTCACGGGCCTCACGGCGAGTCAAGCCCAGCGAGACCAGCGCCGATTCCGCATCCGCCAGCAACTCCGAGCCGGCCCCAGCTGGCGGGGCTTCGGCCTGCAGTTTCTTGATGATGCTGTCGGCCTTGGTCGGCCCGATGCCGGGGACCGTCCGCAGTACGTCGGCCTTGCCGATGGCGATGACGGAACCTATCTCTTCGGGAGTGAATCGGGACAAGAGGTTCAGCCCGGCCTTGGGACCGATGCCGGACACCGACGTCAACCGCTGGAATGCGGCCATCTCTTCCTTGTCGATGAACCCGAACAGCTCGACCCCGTCCCGGATAAAATGAGTATGCACGCGCAGCACGACCTCGCTGCCGACCTCGGCCAGCCTCCGGGATGTCGAGAGTGGGACCTTCAGGCCGAACCCGATCCCCTGACAATCTACCACGACGTGCGTCGGTTCCTTCTCGACCAGGACGCCGCGCAGCCGGGCTAGCATCGCCGCCCCGCCTTTTCCGCCTGTCCGTGTCCGACCGGGTTGGCCTCCGAAGCCCCCGTCCGACGGTGCGTCCGTGCTGGTCGTTGTCCGGCCGCCCTGCGGTTGAGGCAGTAGGCCGCGGCCAGCGCATCGGCCGCGTGCTCGGAGACGCGCTCACCCAGCGAAAGCAGCCGCTTGACCATGTAGTTCATCTGGTGTTTCGAAGCCCGGCCGCTCCCGGTCAGCGCCAGCTTGATTGTGGCGGGAGTGAGCTCGGTCACGGGGATACGGTTCCGGCCCAGAACGTAGATGATAGTGCCGCGGGCCTCGGCCGACCGGATTACGCTCCGCGCTCCGACCGACTTGAAGAAGAGGGTCTCGAGTGCGCAATGCGTCGGCCGGGTGCGCTGGACCACCTCTTCCATTCCCTCCCCCAGAGACCGCAGCCGCTCCGGCGTGGGCTGGCGGGTGTCAGTGGTGATCAGTCCGAACTCGGTAGCCTCGCCGTCCTCAATGATGCCGTATCCGGTCGCGCCCAGCCCGGGGTCAATCCCCAGAATCCTCAAGTGAGGCTAATCCTCGGACGTTATCTTCTCCAGTATCTCGTCTGGTATGTCGAAGTTGGCGTAAACCTGCTGTACCTCTTCGAGTTCCTCAAGCATCTCTATCAACTTGAGGACCTTGGGTGCATCATGCTCGGACAGCTTGACCGAGTTGGCCGCAATCATGGTCAGTTCGGCGCTTTCGAACGGTATGTCGGCGTCCTTGAGCTGCTTCTTCACCTTCTCGAGCGAGCCGATCGGGGTCGTAATCGAGTAGGCACTGGCTTCGGTCTGCACATCGTCGGCCCCGGCTTCGAGCGCGGCGGTCAGCACCGCATCCTCACCCGCCTTGTCCTTGGACACGACAACCAGGCCATGGGGCTTGAACTGCCAGGCCACCGAACCAGCTGAGCCCATGCTGCCGTTGTATTTGTCAAAGACATGACGGACTTCCGCCGTGCTCCGGTTCTTGTTGTCGGTGAGCGCGCGAATCAACAGGGCCACCCCGCCCGGTCCATAGCCCTCGTACACGGTTTCCTCGTAGGTAACCCCGGGCAGCTCGCCGGTGCCTTTCTTGATCGCCCGGTCAACGTTGTCGGCCGGCATGTTGATTGCCTTGGCCGAATCGACCGCGGAGCGCAGTCGCGGATTGGCATCGAGGTCGCCCCCGCCGATTCTCGCGGCCGTGGTGATTTCGCGGATGAGCTTGGAGAAAGCCGCGCCTCGGGCCGCGTCGGTCTTGCCCTTCTTATGCTTGATTGTTGACCACTTAGAGTGTCCGGACATAACTATCCTCCTAAGCAACCGGCGCCACAGCGTCGATTGTCGTCAAATAATTCGATGCCAGTCTCGTCACGACACCGGACCTAAGTCTGTGTCTAGTCTGCTCGCCCCTATTCTATGGCTGCAGGCACTGATGTCAACATCGTGCCCCGGCGCGGATAAGCTTGACAACTGCGGCAAACGCCCTTAACTTAGAGGCACCATGCTCGCCCTGATACTTGTCGTCACGCTGGTCGGAATTGACCCGAATGCCGGCACGACCGGCTTCGATTTCCTCAGGCTAACGCCCACTGCCCGCGAGGCGGCGATGGGCGGTGCCGCGGTCGGAGGCGCCCTCGACCCGATGGGCTTCTGGTTCAGCCCGGCCCACGCCGCGGCGGCCGAAAGCCCCCGCGCCCACGTCGGCTACCTCAACTATGTAGCCGGCGTCCAGACCGGTTCCGCCGCGTACAGCCAGCCGGTAGGAACCGACAAGGGCGTTGGGTTCGGAATCATCTACCTGAACTCCGGTACCATGAAACGCACGAACGAACGCGGCGAAGAACTCGGCACGTTCGGTGTCTCCTACGCCAATTTGAACCTGAGCGGAGCGATGCGAGTCGGCGATGCGCTTTCGGTCGGCGTCGGCCTGCAGGGGCTCTATGGCTCAATCGACACCTTCTTCGGGATGGGTCTGGCCGGGAACGTCGGCGCGACCTACCTGCTACCGGTCGATGGCCTTACCGCCGGCCTGGCGGTGAAGAACGTCGGCTATCAGCTCAAGGCCTTCCAGGCCGGCCGCGACCCGATGCCGATTGACTTCGGGCTCGGACTCGGCTACCAGCCCAACCCGTCGCTCAACCTGGTGCTCGACGCGCACAAGCCGATCGACAATCGCATCAACATCCGCGCCGGCGTCGAAGGCTGGGTCGCCGACCTCCTGGCCGTACGCGTGGGCTACTCGACCGACGGAGTCGACCTCAAAGCCGGCGGCGGTTCGGACATACTTGCCGGCGTGACCACGGGCCTCGGCTTCCGCTGGCACGGATACCAACTCGACTACTGCTTCATCCCGATGATTGAACTGGGCGTCGCCCACCGCCTCTCGCTGGCGTTCTCGCTCTAGCCCGGCAGCGGCCACCAACTAACAATGAAGAGACAATTCCTCAAGGACATCAAGCCCGGTACGCAGGTCGACGACCTCTTCTACTGCTCGCGCCGGGACGTGAAAGAACGTCGCGACGGCGGCGCCTTCCTCACCCTCGAACTGCGTGACCGGACCGGTTCGGTCGCCGCCATCATGTGGGACCGGATCGACGACGCGCTGCGCTGCGTTGAGGTCGGCGGCTTCTACCGTGTCGTGGGCCGGATGGGAGACTACCAGGGCAAGCCCCAGTTCACCGTCAGCCTCATCTACCCGGCCGACCCGGCCGACATCTCGCGCGACGACTTCATCGCCGCCTCCCGCTACGACCGCGCGCAACTCATGACCGAGCTCCGCGGCTACGTAGCCGCGGTGAAGAACCCGCACCTCCGCGCCCTGCTCGAAGCCTTCTTCGCTGACGAGAAACTGGCGGAGCAGTTCTCGCTCGCGCCCGGCGGCGCCCGGGTCCACCATGCCTGCCTCGGCGGATTGCTCGAGCACACGGTCCTGATGTGCCGGCTCGCACAGCACTTCCCTGAGGTCTACAAAGAGATTGACGCCGACCTCCTGATGACCGGCGTCATCCTGCACGACGTGGGGAAAGTACGGGAGTACGTCTACGAAGTTGCGATTGAGCATTCCCACGACGGACGCCTCCTCGGCCACATCACGCTCGGCTACCAGATGGTCAGGGACAAGATCGCGGGCATGAAAGAGTTCCCGGCGGAAACGGCCCGGATGCTGCTTCACATCATCCTGGCCCACCACGGCCAGATGGAATTCGGCTCGCCCAAGACCCCGAAGTTCGCCGAGGCGTTCATCGTCTACTTCCTCGACAACCTCGACGCCCGTGCCGCCATGTTCCGGGAAGCGGTGGAAAAAAACCCGGGCACCAAGTGGACTGACTACCAGCAGTACCTGGAAACGAACGTCTACATCGCGGACAAGCCAGCCTGACCTTGGTTCCTCGTTCATCGTCCATGGTTCTTCGTTCCCGGTCCTTCCGCTCCGGTCATTTGCCATTTCCACTTTCCCCTTCGTTCTTGGCCACTTGATCCCTTCCTCTCCCCAGCGTCCGCCCCTCGATCCCTCGACCCCTGATTCTCCTGATCCCTCTTTCGTTTCCCTCCAGACCGCCTGCCGGCAACTCGGCATCGAGCTGACCCAGCCGCAGTACGACTCGGTCGCCCGCTATACGCAGCTGCTGCGCGACTGGAATGCCCGCATCAACCTCGTCTCCCGGCGTGACACCGGCCGGATTCTCTCCTATCACGTAGTTGACTCGCTGGCGGTACAGCGACTGATACCGCAAGGCGCACGGGTGTGCGATATCGGCAGCGGCGCCGGCCTGCCCGGTATTCCGCTTGCCCTGGTCCGGTCCGACCTGAAGCTGCTGCTGGTCGAGTCCTCGCAGAAACGGAGCCGGTTCCTCGTGACTGCGGTCGCCGAACTCGGGCTCGACAACGTCGAGGTGCTGAACGAACGGGCCGAGTCACTGCCGGCCCTGAAATGCGACATCGTGCTCAGCCGTCTGGCCGGCCCGCTGCGGGACGTGGTCCGCTACGCCGGCCCGCACCGCAAACCGAAGGGCACGATTGTTCTCTACAAAACCAGGGGTTGCGTGGATGAACTACGGAAGGCAGGCAGGTTGCTGGGGCGCTACCACCTGCGGGTCACGAGCCAGAAAGACATCCTCCTCCCGCTTTCGAACATTCCGCGTCGCTTCGTGGTGCTCGGTTCCTAGCCCGGCATCCGGTCCGTCAATCTGCAATCTGCAATCCGCAACGCCCCGAGTCCCGCGCCGCTTCATCGTACTCGGTTCTTCAAGGTAGCCGCCCGCACTAAAAAAGAAAGAAGGCCGTCCCCAGGCCTTCATTCTTGAACAAAAGGATGTAACTTAAAAAGCGTGCCCGGGTTCGTGCAAAACTCGTAGAAAGGAGGTGATCCAGCCGCACGTTCCCGTACGGCTACCTTGTTACGACTTCGCCCCAGTCATCGGCCCTGCCTTAGGCCCCCAATAAAGAGGGACTTTGGGCATTGCCGACTCCCATGGCGTGACGGGCGGTGTGTACAAGACCCGGGAACGTATTCACCACTGCATGCTGATCAGTGATTACTAGCGATTCCATCTTCATGCAGGCGAGTTGCAGCCTGCAATCCGAACCATGGCCGCTTTTACAGGATTGGCATCACCTCGCGATGTAGCTTCCCATTGTAACGGCCACTGTAGGACGTGTGTAGCCCTGGGCATAAGGACCATGATGACTTGACGTTATCCCCACCTTCCTCCTCCTTGACGGAGGCAGTCCCCCTAGAGTGCACCCTCGCGGGTTAGCAACTAGGGGCAGGGGTTGCGCTCGTTGCGGGACTTAACCATACACCTCACGGCACGAGCTGACGACAGCCATGCAGCACCTGTGCAGGCTCCAGGGATAAACCCCGGTCGCTTCCCTTTCGGGTTGCTACTACCTGCATGTCAAGCCCAGGTAAGGTTCTTCGCGTAGCATCGAATTGAACCACATCCTCCACCGCTTGTGCGGGTCCCCGTCAATTCCTTTGAGTTTCAACCTTGCGGCCGTAGTCCCCAGGCGGTACATTTAACGCGTTAGCTCCGGCACGGGGAAAACTCCCCACGCCTAATGTACATCGTTTACAGCTAGGACTACCAGGGTATCTAATCCTGTTTGCTCCCCTAGCTTTCGTGTTTCAGCGTCAGGAACGTCCCAGAAACCTGCCTTCGCTATCGGCGTTCCTTCTGATATCTACGCATTTTACCGCTACACCAGAAGTTCCAGTTTCCTCTTCCGTCCTCAAGACTGGTAGTTTCGACAGCACTTTCTCGGTTGAGCCGAGAGCTTTCACCATCGACATGCCAATCCGCCTGCACACCCTTTACGCCCAGTAAATCCGGACAGCGCTTGCCCCCTACGTATTACCGCGGCTGCTGGCACGTAGTTAGCCGGGGCTTCCTTTGGCAGTACCGTCACCGTCTCGGCAGTTACTCCGAAACGGCATCGCTCCGCCTGTCAGGAGTTTACATCCCGAAAGACTTCATCCTCCACGCGGTGTCGCTGGGTCAGGCTTTCGCCCATTGCCCAAATTTCTAGACTGCTGCCTCCCGTAGGAGTGGGGACCGTGTCGCAGTTCCCCTGTGGCCGGTCACGCTCTCACGCCGGCTACCCGTCGTTGCCATGGTGGGCCGTTACCCCGCCATCAAGCTGATAGGACAAGAGCCCGTCCAGAGGTAGCACCTTGCGGCGCCTTTGTTGCGGCAGAGATGCCTCCGCTGCAAAACATGGGGTATTAGCCCACCTTTCGGTGGGTTGTGCCCCTCCTGAGGGATGGTTGCCCTTGTATTACTCACCCGTTCGCCGCTAGACACACCTCTGTATTGCTACAATGATGTATCCCGCTCGACTTGCATGTCTAAGACACACCGCCAGCGCTAGTCCTGAGCCAGGATCAAACCCTCCAAGCAAAAAAATCTTAGGGGTCTGCTGCTCTTACCGAATTAACTAGTTATGGCACAAACCCGAGCACGCTTTGGGTTACATCCGAATTATCAAAGAACGATATGTCTGTGACCAAGGATACAGGCGAAGCGGCACTTTGTCAACAGAGATCTACGTGTAGAGATAGATACACATCTCCTGCGCCAGCTTATACTTAGCCGACAACCCACCAGGGCATGATTGCACGCCTCGAACAGGGGTCGCAGAGCCCCATGGAACGCCTCGGAAGCGCCTGCAGTCACACCACCGGTGCCGCTTTGACGACGGGAAATATCTACTGGTAGTGGTGAGGAAAGGTAGGGGCAAAGGTGGAGGTGGAGGTTGAGGCCAAGGTTGAGGTCAAGGTCCGGAGGAAAGCTTGCGCTTGGGCTTGTGCTTGTGCGGCCCGTGGCCGCCGGGCCTTGACTCAGTCTTTTTTACTGTCGCTGGGCTTGACGCTGTCCGAACCGGGCTTGGTCTCGCCGCCGCCTGAAGACTTGCGCTTGTAGTCGGTCTCGTAGAAACCGGAGCCCTTGAATATCAGGCCGCTGCCGCCGGAGATTATCTGCTCCACGCAGTCCTTCTTCTTGCACTTCGGGCAGTCCTTGATCGGCGGATCGACGATGCGCTGGAACTCACTGAAGCAGTGCCCGCACTTCTGGCACTGGTACTCGTAGGTAGGCACTTGAGGACGCTCTATGCTCTATGCTTCACGCCTGATGCCGGACTGGTGCGAACAACCACCCCCGCCGGTTGCCGGCGGGGGTGGTCTAGCGTCCCGTGTCTGGCGTAATGCGTTACGCGTCAGGCGTTTCTAGTAGTCCCCGCCGTAGCCGCCGCCGCCCGGGGGCATCGGTGGCATCTTCTCTTTCTCCGGCAGCTCGGTGATGGCGCACTCGGTGGTAAGCATCAGGCCGGCCACGCTCGCCGCGTTCTGCAGAGCCACGCGGGCGACCTTGGTCGGGTCGATCACGCCCGATACGAACATATCCTCGTACTGCAGGGTCTCGCAGTTGAAGCCGATGTTCGCCTTCTCGCTCTTGACCTTCTCGAACACGATCGAGCCGTCAACGCCGGCGTTCTGCGACAGCATCCGGATTGGCTCTTCGAGCGCCTTCTTCACGATGTTCGCGCCCACCCGCTCATCGCCTTCGAGCTTCATCGCCTCGAGCGCGGGAATGCAGCGCACCAGGGCAACGCCGCCGCCCGGCACCACGCCCTCTTCGACCGCGGCCCGGGTCGCGTGCAGCGCGTCCTCGACCAGCGCCTTCTTCGCCTTCATCTCGACTTCGGTGGAAGCGCCGACATTGATGACCGCAACGCCGCCGGCCAGCTTGGCCAGCCGCTCCTGCAGCTTCTCCTTGTCGTAGTCGGACTTGGTCTCATCGACCTGCTTGCGGATCTGCTCGATGCGGGCGGTGATGTCGGCCTTCTTGCCGGCGCCCTCGACGATGGTCGTATTCTCCTTGTCGATGACGACGCGCTTGGCAATGCCCAGGTCGGAAACCTGCACGTTCTCAAGCTTGATGCCCAGGTCCTCGGAAATCAGCCGGCCGCCGGTCAGCACGCCGATATCCTCGAGCATCGCCCGGCGGCGGTCGCCGTAGCCCGGCGCCTTGACGGCGCAGCAGCGCAACGTGCCCTTGATGTGGTTCACGACCAGAGCGGCCAGCGCCTCGCCTTCCACTTCCTCGGCGATGATCAGCACCGGCTTGCCCTTCTGGGCGACCTTCTCCAGCACGGGCAGCAGGTCGCGCATCGACGAGATCTTCTTCTCGTAGAGCAGGACCAGCGTGTCCTCGAGCACCGCTTCCATCTTCGGGTTCTGCGGGGTGGTCGTGCCCGGCTCCAGCGCGAAATACGGCGACAGGTAGCCGCGGTCGAACTGCATGCCTTCCACGACCTCAAGCGTCGTCTCCACCGACTTCGCTTCCTCGACCGTGATCACGCCCTCTTTGCCGACCTTCTCCATCGCGTCGGCAATCAGCTTGCCGGTTACCTTGTCGTTGTTGGCGGAGATGGCCGCGACCTGCATGATCTCCTCGCGGCCGGCGGTCTTCTTCGACATCTTCTTCAGCTCGGCCACTGCCGTCTCGACCGCCAGGTCAACGCCGCGCTTCAGCGCCATCGAATTGGCGCCGGCGGTGACGTTCTTCAAGCCCTCGCGGTAAATCGCCTCGGCCAGCACCGTCGCGGTGGTCGTACCGTCGCCGGCGACATCGGAAGTCTTGGACGCCACTTCCTTGATCATCTGCGCGCCCATATTCTCGAACTTATCCTCGAGCTCGACTTCCTTGGCCACGGTCACGCCGTCCTTGGTAACGGTCGGCGCGCCCCACTTCTTGTCGATGATGACATTGTGGCCGCGCGGTCCGAGGGTCACCTTCACCGCGTGCGCCAGTTGCTGGGCGCCGCGGAGAATGGCTCTCCGTGCTTCGTCTTCGAATCTCAAATCTTTGGCAGGCATGCTCGCTCCTTCTACTTGCTTTCCTTCTCAATCACCGCGAGCACATCGTCCTCGCGCATGATAAGATGTTCTTCCTCGCCGATGCGAATCTCGTTACCCGAGTACTTCCCGAACAGGATGGTGTCGCCCTTCTTCACTTCCATCGGAATGCGCGTGCCCTTCTCGTCGACGCGGCCCGGCCCGACGGCGATCACCTTGCCCTGCTGGGGCTTCTCCTTGGCGGAATCGGGAATAATGATTCCACCCTTCTTCGTTTCCTCTTCGATGCGCTCGACCAGGATTCTATCCTGTAGCGGTCGTATCTTCATAACTCCTCCTTAGACGTTGTGAGTTCTGGTTGAAAACAACAATCCACTCACCGGGCTTGCCGCTCCCGGCAAGACAATCAAGTCGGCAAAACTCGCCTTGGCCACCAAAGTTCTTGGCCCCGGCGAGGCGTCGCCTAACTCCTGCAATAGAATAACCTTCCAGTGATTTAGACCCAAACCCGGCTGCCCGGATTCGCACCTGCGGCACGGCAATTGCCGCGCCGGGCTGGTCATAAACTTAACAGCTTGAATTTACGGAAGTTACGGAAGTGGGCGATATCTGAATTGAACAGATGACCTCCTCCTTGTAAGGGAGGCGCTCTAGCCAACTGAGCTAATCGCCCTAGCACTGAGATTATAGGCCGCTGGCCGAAACTGTCAAATCGGCGAGCGGCTCAGCGGAATCTCAACCTGGACCTCAGCCTCAACCTCCGCCTGTGTCTCGACCTTAACCTCAACCTTGGCCTCAACCTGTGCTTGAGGGAACTCCAGGCCTCGCAGCCTCTCAGACAGCCGGTAGAGCTACGACCTGCACTACGTACGGGGTACTGTGCGGGATGGTGGACGTGGGGAGTTTCGGGGACAGGTTTAGTGTCAAGCCGTGCGTTAGCTGATCTCTCCTGCGACCGGGTTGACGGTCGCGTCGGCCCGTTCTCGGCTGTCCCGTCTTTCTCGGCAGGCATGACTGCGCGCTGCGTCCGTGGGTCGTCCCCACGCATCGGCACTCGCTTCGAACACAGGTGCTTTCAGAGCGCCCTTTCAGGCCTCAGAGCAGTGCTTCATTCAGAACGCGAGCCCGTGGGGCATCAAGATTCATAATAGCGCGGCCCCGCCAAAGCGGTCCGTAGTGTCCCCGGTCGTGACTGCCCCACGGTCGCAACTCGTCGCATGCTTCTGCCGACCTTGCCCGGTCCATCCTCAGGCGGCTTGCGGGCGGCCTACGTTGGGCGGGCACTCGCTGTAGCAGCGCCCGTCCCGCACCAGGGCATACAGCAACCGCACCAGCCGGCAGCAGACCGCGGTCAGCGCCACGGTCTTCGGCTTGCCCCGCGCGACCAGCGCGGCATAGTACGGCTGTAGCGGCCAGCCGCGCTTGGCGTGCTGCACGGCCACCATGTACAGCGCCCGCCGCAGTTGCGACCGGCCCCGC
>CAZSUX010000035.1:0-14528 GCA_964610135.1 uncultured bacterium
GGTTTTGGATTGTTGATTGGGGACGGCGGTTCGGCTTCCCGATGCGGGCGGTGGTCCTACCGATTTTGGATTGGTGATTTTGGATTGTTGATTGGGAGTGACGAATGCCGAGGGCCGAGTTCCTGGTATCGAGTTCCGGGTTACGGGTTCTGAGTGACCGGTTCCGAGTGCGTTCTGTGAGGTTCCGTCCCGAGCCGAGCCAGCAGTCCGGCAAAGTCTGTCTGTCATCGTCCCTGCGGGCGACCGGGTTCTTTGTCTTCCCTCGGTCCGGCCCGTGCCTCCGGTGGGTCGTGCCTGCACGACCTTGACATACGGAACAGAATCAATATAGTCACTTAATAGTGAGTATGCTCCATGACAACCGGGCGATTAGCTCAGCTTGGCTAGAGCGCTTGCTCGACACGCAAGAGGTCACCTGTTCAAGTCAGGTATCGCCCATCCACCGGGGTGTGACGGCAACCGCCTTCACACCTCGTTCTTTTTCAGGGCGTCAGCGGTGAAGCAGTCCTTCGAGCACCTCTGGGCATTGCAGCAGCTCGACACCGAGTTGCGCACGCTGAGCGACAAGCTCTGCCAGATACCTTCACGGGTAGCCGACCTGAAGAAGGCGGCCGCCGCGATCAGGGCCGAACTGGACCAGTCCAAGGCCGATATCCTCGAGCACAAGAAGCAGTACAAGCTCTGCGAAGTCGAACTCAAAGCAACCGAAGAAAAGGTCGCGGGCTACTCGGTGCAACTTTACTCCGCCAAGACCAACGAGCAGTACAAGGCCTTCCTTAAGGAAATCGAGACCCAGAAGAAGCAGAAGAACGGCATCGAAGACCGGATGATCGTGCTGATGGAGGAAACCGAGGCGCTCGACCGCAAGGTCAAGGAGAACGAGAAGAACGGCGTCGAACTCGATGTCGAAACCACTCGCAAGGTCGAGCTGCTCGAGAACGAGAAACAGGAACTCGAGGCGGCTATCGCCACCCGTCAACAGCAGCGTGAGGCGACCGCCGCCGCGATTCCGGCCGACCTGCTCAAGCGTTACGAGCGGGTTCGCACCAACAAGGGGGGGATCGCCGTCGCCACGGTCCGGAAGGAGCGCTGCAGCGGATGCATGAGTCCGATTCCGGCGCAGCGGATACTTGAGATTGACCGTCAGGACCATCTCTACCTTTGCGAAGCCTGCGGCCGGATTCTGATCGTCGCCCAGGAATAGCCGGCCCGAAGCCGGCTGGATTCCTGGTGCAGATCGACGGTTCATCGCTGGGGAATCCTGGTCCGGCCGGAATCGGAGTCCGCATCCTCGGACCGGACGGGACCGTCGTCAAGGAAATCAGCCGGTTCATCGGCACCCGTACCAACAACCAGGCCGAATACGAAGGTCTTCTCTGCGCCCTGTCCGAAAGCCGACGGCTCGACGCCGGGCCGGTGGTGATCAGGACCGACTCAGAACTGCTGTACCACCAGATGGCAGGCCGGTACAAGGTAAAGAACCCCGAGCTGAAGGTGCTGCACTCCCGGGCCCGCGAGTTGGCGCTGGGTCTGCCCAACGTGACCATTGAGCTGGTTCGCCGCGAACAGAACAAGGAGACCGACAAGCTGGCCAAGGCCGCGGCCCGAGCCGCCGACAGCCGACCGCGACATGCCCCGGAATAAAGAACGCCAAGCCGCGATAACCTGGCTGATGCCGCTTGGGACACTGGCCCAGTTCATGCTCCCGCGCTGGGTCGTGGTCAGGATTGCGCGCCTGGCCGGCGTGCTTGCCTATCGCCTCAATCGAAGAGGTCGCGAGAGACTCATGGACAACTGCCGGCACGTGATGGGTGCGGAAACGCCGGAATCGGAGGTGAAGACAGCCGCTCGGAGATTGTTCATCCACCTCGTCACCAATTACCTGGACTTGCTCCGTGTGCCGGTCCTCAAACGCCGGGTCACGACGCTGGTTGAGTTCGACCCGCGGCTGGCGGACCGGATGATGGCAGAGAACCGCGGCCTGATGGTCGTCACCGGTCACATCGGGAATCATGACCTCGCCGGCGTCTATATGGCCGCCCGCGGGTATCCGATATCGGCGGTTTTCGAACCAGTTCCGGGTGGCTGGGCCGAGGTTTTCAACCGCTACCGCGGAGCAACGGCGATGGAGACGATCCCGGTTTCCAACCGACGAGCCATGGCCCGGGCGCTACTCCGGCACCGCATGCTCGCGCTTGTGTCCGACCGCGATGTCACGGGCAACGGCATGCTCTGCCCCGCGTTCGACTCCCATCGCTACTACCCTAGGGGGGCAGCCGCGTACACACTTCGCCTCAAGCTCCCGATTGTCGTTGCCGCCTGTCTGTTCCAGCACGAGCCGGGCCGACGACCGTACCGAATGTACTACCGGCCGCTGGAGTTCACACCATCGGGAGACATGGACGCCGACGTATCTGCGTTCACCATGATGATTGCCGGTGAACTCAACGGCATCATCCGAGACCACCCGGACCAATGGCTGGTGCTCAACGCCGATTGGCAGCAGAAACCGTGAAGGTCAAGATAAGACGCCTTGCCGACGTCCCTCTCCCCTCTCGCCAGACCCGAGGCTCGGCCGGCTTCGACCTCCACGCTGCCGAGGAGACAATGGTACTGGCGCACGGGTTCGGCTCGGTCGGAACCGGTCTCGCCATCGAGTTGCCGGAGAAGACCGAAGCCCAGGTGCGTCCGAGGTCAGGGCTTGCCGCGAAGCACGGCATCGGTGTTCTAAACAGCCCCGGTACGATTGACTCGGACTATCGCGGGGAAATCAGGGTCATCCTTTTCAACACTTCTGACCGGGACCACAAGATTCAGCGCGGTGACCGCATCGCCCAGCTCGTCTTCTGCGTCTTGACGGACGTCGAGCTGGTTGAAGCAGACTCGCTGTCAGAGACCGACCGCGGGCCCGGCGGTTTCGGCCACACGGGACGAGGATAGGCTGAGGTAGAGGCAAAGGTAAAGGTAGAGGGCAAGGGTAAGGTCAAGGTTAAGGTTGAGGTTGCGCAGGACAGTGCAGACAGAAGATACCCCGACCGTGACTAAGGACATGGGACCAGGGACCAAGGACAGACTGCGGATCTGCCTCGTTTCGGCCGCGTACCGGCCCTATCCCTCGGGCGTGAGCGAACACGTACATCACCTGGCCGAAGCCCTGCGTGACCTCGGGCAGGACGTACGGATACTGACGACGTCATTCGGAAGGGACAAAGGGACAAAGGGAGTAAGGGAGGCAGTCAGTAGTCCTGAATCGGGGCACTCGATCCCTAGGTCCCCTGATCCCCCGACCCCTTCATCCATACCGGTCACCCGCTTCGGCCGTGCCATTCTCGTCCCGGGCAATGGGTCATACACGACGCTGCCGTTTGGGTTCGGGCTGCCGTTCCAGGTGCCGCTGTTCCTGCGGCGCCACCGCATCGACCTCATCCACTGCCACGGCGCCTTTCCGCTGGACATAGGCTACTGGGCTCTCATCGGCACCCGAATACCGGCCGTGGTCACGTTCCACACGCTGGCCGGGCCTCCTTCCGAGCCGCTGCTTTGGGTCTTCCGGGCCCTGTTCGCCGGGCTCAACCGTCGTATCTCCGCCCGCATCGCCGTATCGCAGGCCGGAGGCGAGTACGCCCGCCGCTTCTTCCCCGGCCACTACCGCGTCATCCACAATGGTGTCGACCTTGAGCGTTTCCGTCAGGACGCTCCGGTCCCGGAGGTGATGCGCGGCAACCGGCCGACCATACTGTACGTTGGGCGATTCGACAAGCGCAAGGGCC
Source organism: uncultured bacterium (assembly GCA_964610135.1). GTDB lineage: Bacteria > Hydrothermota > Tepidihabitantia > Tepidihabitantales > Tepidihabitantaceae > UBA2258. Next base: position 3,771 of record CAZSUX010000035.1, read on the forward strand.
TGCCGGTACTGCTGAAGGCGATGCCTCGGGTCATTGCCGCAGTACCTTCGGTCCGACTAGTCGCGGTGGGCGGCGGTCTGCTCGCGGACGGGTGCCGCCGGCTCGTCCAGGAACTCGGAATCCGCGACCACGTCTCTTTCCCGGGCCGCGTCACCGGCGACGAATTGCCCGGCTACTACGCCGGGTGCACCGTGTTCTGCTCACCGGCAACCGGCGGCGAGGCGATGGGCGTCGTGCTCATCGAGGCGATGGCAACCGGCCGGCCGGTTGTCGCCTCCGACATCACGGGCTACAACGAAGTCGTGACAACGGGAGTAGCCGGACTGCTCGTGCCAGCCGGAGACGCAGCCGCCCTGGCCGCCGCCCTGAACCAGGTGCTGCTGTCCGCTGAACTGCGTGCGACGCTCTCTTCAGGGGCGCGGGCGCGAGCCCGGGAGTTCGCCTGGCCCGGCATCGCCCGGCGCGTCGGGCAAGTCTACCGGGAGATTGTGTGAAACCGCGACTCAGGATCTGCCTTGTCTCGGCCGCGTACCGGCCCTATCCCTCGGGCGTGAGCGAGCACGTTCACCATCTGGCCGAGGCCCTGCGCGACCTCGGTCAGGACGTGCACATTCTCACTACGTCCTTCGGTCACTCAAACCCTCGGTCTCTCGATTCCTCGATCCCTTCTTCTCTACCGGTCACGCGCTATGGCCGGGCAGTGCTGGTGCCGATGAACCGCTCCTACGCCACCGTCCCGGTCGGCCTCAGGATGTCCGGCCAGGTCAAGCGCTTTCTGAGCGAAGGCAGGTTCGACATCGTCCACTGCCACGGGATGTTCTGGCCTGAGATCTCCTACTGGGCGATCAGGCACAGCCGGTCGGTGAACCTGGTTACCTTCGTCACCGCCGGTTTCAAGATTCACACTGAAGGTGCGGGTCTTTACCGGACCTTGTTCAGGGGCCATCTCGCCAGGATCCACGGCCGCATCGCCATTTCCCAACGTGCACGCCAGGCCGCCGAACCGTACGCCCCCGGCGAGTTCCGGATAATCCCCTGCGGGATTGACCTTAACCGTTTCAAGCCAGGGGACAAAGGGATAAAGGGACAAAGGAACAAAGTGACGGACACTCGATCCTTTGATCCCTCGATCCCTCGATCTCGTCGTCCTCTCACAATCCTCTTCCTCGGCCGCCTCGACGCACGCAAAGGCCTCGAGGTGTTGTTGCGTGCTCTGCCGGCTGTGTTGAAGTCAGTGCCCGACGTCAGGCTCACGGTCGTGGGCCGCGGGCCGATGGACAAACGGGCTCGCCAGACGACTGAGGAATTGGGTATCTCAGGCTCGGTTGAATTCCTCGGGCCGGTTCTTCCTGACGACCTGCCCCGCCTCTACGCTGGGTGTGACGTCTACTGCGCACCCGGCCTGGGCGGCGAGACCCTCGGTATCGTGCTGCTCGAAGCCATGGCCAGCGGCGCGCCGGTCGTGGCCTCGCGGATTCCCGGGTACGACGAAACGGTACGAGACGGGGTCGACGGAATCCTGGTTCCACCCGGTGAACCGGAAGCCCTGGCTTCGGCGCTGGTCGGCATCCTGACCGATGAACCACGGCGCAAGACGCTGACCGCTGCCGGTCTGGAGCGCACCCGGGAATATGCCTGGCCCAAAGTAGCGCAGCAGACCCTCGACTACTACCGCGAGCTACTATCAGAGAAGGGCTCTGGGGTTCCGGGGTCCGGGGGTTCGGGCCGGAATCCCTGAACCCTGGAACCCGGTAACCCTTTTCCCGGGAGCGCTTCTGCCAGCCGCTTGAACTGCTCTCCACTCAGAGTCTCAGCCCGCGCAGCCGGTTCGACTCCTGCCTGTTCCAGGAACGACACCGCAGCGTCCCGTGCAAGGCCGAGCCCGGCGACAAGGTTGTTGGCAATCGTCTTGCGGCGTTGCGCGAAGCAAACCTTGACCATGCGCCGGAACAGCGCCTCGTCCGGAACAGCGTACAGCGGCTGCGCGCGCCGGGTCAGACGGAACGAAGTCGAAACGACGTCGGGTCTGGGCTTGAAGCTCGCCGGGGCGATGTTGAACAACCGCTCCCGAATGGTGAGGCGGTCGAAGAAAACCGAGAGCGCGCCGTAGGCTTTGGAACCGGGTGTTGCGACCACCCGGTACGCGAACTCCCGCTGGGTAGTGAGGATCGCAACGTCCCAGGTGTGGAGGGATTCCAGTAGCTTGAAGAGAATCTGCGAAGAAAGGTTGTAGGGTAGGTTGCCGAACACCTTCAGGTGCCGGAACGGTTCGAGGTCGAAACCCATGAAGTCGGCCTGAACCACTTCCAGGTTCCCGCGCCCGCTAAGCTCAGCCCGTAATCCCTCTGCCAGCCGCTCATCAATCTCGACCGCGATGACCTTGCCGGCCAACGCCACAAGCCGCTTCGTCAGCATCCCCTTGCCCGGTCCGACCTCGAGCACGGTGTCGGCCGGACACACGCCCAGCGCCGCTACCAGCGCGTCAGCCACCGGTTCATATGTCAGGAATGACTGGCCCAGCCCGCGGCGGGGATAGAGATGCTTCAGGAGAAAAGGCGGGTTCGAGGGTTCAAGGGTTCACGGGTTCTGGTTCGGAACCTGAACCCCAGAACCCCAGGACCCGTGGACCCGTCATATGCGGAAACAGCGAAGAGCGTTTTCGCGGGTCAGGTCCGCGGCCTCGACTAGAGTGATGCCGAGTATCTGCGCCAGCTTCTCCAGTGTCAGCCGGATCATCGCCGGCTCGTTCCGCTGCCCGCGGCTCGGCACCGGCGTTAGGTAGGGCGCATCGGTCTCGACCATCAGCCGGTCGCGGGGAATCATCTTGACAATCGCCTCCAGGTGCTCCTCGCCGTAGGTGATGTTACCGGAGAAAGAAACAAACAGACCTTTGTCGATCGCCCAGTCGGCCAGCTTCTTGTCGGCGGAGAAGCAGTGAAGGACCCCGGAATGGTGCCCATGCTCGTCGATCATGCTCCGGGCTCGGCTGGCCGCGTCGCGAACGTGGATGATCATCGGCATGTCGAGCATCCTGGCGAGCTCAAGCTGGGCGTGGAACGCGGTCTCCTGGTTGCCGCGCGACGATATGCCACGGAAGAAGTCGAGCCCGATCTCGCCGATTGCCCTGACCTTCGGCTCGATGCACAAGTCCTTGAGCGCCCGCACGTCCATACTCCGGAACTGGTCGGACTCGTGCGGATGCACGCCGATCGCGCAGTAGACTCCCTCGCGGTTGCGGCAGAGGGCGACTGCCTGCCGGCTGTCCGGCACGCTCTGGCTTACGGTCATCAGCCAGCGGACTCCGACGGTGTGCGCCTGCTTGAGCACAATCGCGAGGTCGGTCGCGAACTGGCCGTCAGTCAGGTGGCAGTGCGAATCGAATATCTTCAGGCCTTCGGGATTCTCTTTGGAACGGCGGGACATGGCTCTAGTCCACTGTCCATCGTCCATGGTCCATGGTCCGTGGCCTGACTTCGGACTTTGGACTCTGGACTTTGGACTTCACTAGGATACCGGCGAGCCCGGCGCCGTCTCGCGGTCGAACGTCGCGAGGGCGAGCATGTCACCGCCGGTCGCGGCGAGCAACATGCCATTCGACTCGACGCCGCGAATCACCGCCGGCGCGAGATTGGCCACAACCACAATTGACTTGCCGACCAGCTCCTCCGGCTTGTAGGCCAGCGCGATGCCGGCCACAATCTGCCGTTGCTCGGCCCCAAGGTCAATCTGCAGCTTGAGCAGCTTGGTCGCACCCGGCACCGGCTCCGCGCTCAGCACCTTCGCGACCTTCAATTCCAGCTTCTTGAAATCGTCGTATGCAATCACAGCCCGCTCCTCAGACTTCGGACTTTGGACTTTGGACTTTGGACTTTCCGCTGCGTGCAGCTTGTCGACCTGCACCGCGATTGCGGAGTCCTCGATCTTGTTGAACAGAATCTCGGCCGGGCCCAATTCCGCGGGCAGGGCCGACTTGGCGGCGTCGTCCCATCCCCGCTTTGGGACATGACCCAATTCCGCCGGGGAATTGGGATCGTGTCCCCATAGCAGCTTCGACATCTTCCGGCTGGTGAACGGCAGGAACGGATAGAGCAGCACCTCGAGCGACGAGACCAGCCGCATGCAGACGTTCATCGTCCGGTCGCAGGCTGCCCGGTCCTGCTTGAACGTCTTCCACGGCGCTTCGTGGTCGAAGTAGCGGTTGCCCATGGCCGGCAAGGTCATCACCTCACGCGCCGCGTCCTTAATCTGGTAGGCCTCAACCATCCGGCCGAGCTTGGCCGGCACTTCGGCAATGGCCTTCAGCACTTCCAGGCTCCCCTCGTCGTCCGGGCTCGCCTCCGGCACACTGCCGCCGTAGTTCTTCTTGATGAATACCGCCACCCGGTTGACGAAGTTACCGAGCACGTCGGCCAGCTCATTGTTGTTGCGGGCGTGGAAGTCGCGCCAGGTGAAGTCGACGTCGCGGTTCTCGGGCAGGTTCACGGCCAGCGCATAGCGCAGCGGATCAGCCGGAAACTGCTTCAGATAGTCGGGCAGCCACACCGCCCAGTTGCGCGAGGTCGATAGCTTGGCCCCTTCCAGGTTCAGGAACTCGTTGGCCGGGATGTCGGTCGGCAACACGATACCCTCGTGCGCCATCAGTGTCGCGGGCCAGACAATCGCGTGGAAGACGATGTTGTCCTTGCCGATGAAATGGACCAGCTTCGTCTTCTCATCCAGCCAGTAGTCCTTCCACCGCTCCGGCTTGCCGATCCGCCCGGCCCACTCCCTGGTGGATGAAATGTAGCCGATGGGCGCGTCGAACCAGACGTACATCACCTTGCCCTGCGCCTCGGGCAACGGCACCGGCACGCCCCAGGGCAGGTCGCGTGTAACCGACCGGTCCTGCAGGCCGCGCTTGAACCAGCCTTCGCAGAACCGCTTCACGTTCGGCTTCATGTCCGGCTTGGACGCGACCCACTCCTTTAGCCGGCCCTCGAACTTCGACAGGGCGAAGAACCAGTGGGTGGTCTCGCGGACTTCCGGCGTGGTGCCGCAGGTCTTGCAGCGCGGATTGATGAGCTCGAACGGCTCAAGCCACTCGCCGCACGCCTCGCACTGGTCGCCTCGGGCGCCCTCGGACTTGCAGTTCGGGCACGTCCCCTCCACATAGCGGTCGGCGAGGAACATCTGGTCCTTCGGGCAGAAAAGCTGGCGCGTGGTCTTCGGCTGCAGAAAGCCCTTCTTGTAGACCTCGAGGAAGAAATCCTGTGCGGTCTTTTGGTGGATGGGCAGCGAGGTCCGGGAGTAATTGTCGAACTCCATCCCGAACCCTTTGAACGACTCCAGGATTGACGGATGGTAGCGATCGACCAACTCCTTCGGGGTGATGCCGGCCTGCTGCGCCGCAATGGTGATGCCCACGCCGTGTTCATCCGAACCGCAGATGTAGACAACGTCCGAACCCTTCAGGCGGTGGTACTTAACGAAGATGTCGGCGGGAAGGTAAGCTCCGGCGAGGTGGCCGAAGTGCAGCTCTCCATTCGCGTAGGGAAGGGCACTTGTCACCAGCAGCTTCACAGGCGCTAAGGATACACCCCTCGGCCGCTAAGTCAAGAATGCGGGGATGCAGCCCGCAGGCCCGCGCGGGCGGGGTCCGCTGGAGGAAAACGGGGACTGCACGGCCGAAAATGGGAGCTGCACCGGCAAGCGTTCAACGCGAGCCTCCAAGGGACTGTCCCCTTTTTCGGCCAACCGCAGGGACTCTCCCCTGTTTTCCGCCGCGGCCTCGTACGAAGGCCGGCTAGTGCTGAATCACGACCTTGGTGACGCTGGACGCACCACGCATCACGCTCGACGCCTGACGCAGGAAGTACACGCCGGACTTCGGGTTCAGAACCCGCCTGCCCATCGCGTCGAAGGCGACCGCGCCGGCAGGCAGGCTGCGGACGACCGTCGCGGCGAGCTTGCGGCTTGGGGCTTGAGGCCTGGGGCCTTCCTGCAACCCGATCACGTCCTCACCCCTGGCACACCACAACCCGCTATCCCGGGTGCTGTACAGGACGACCACTTGGCCAGAGGTGTCAACCTCGATGTCGCAGCCGCCGATGCCGGCAGGACCGGGTATGTACTCGGTCCGCCAGCGGTCAGTCTTGAAAGCAAACATGGGGCTAGTTGGAGAGAGTTTGGGCACCCACGCCGCCAGTGGCACATCATTGACTGAGTAGGTCAGGCCCGTGACCGAGAGAAAAGTCCCTAGCCCGACGACCTGCTCGCTGTCATACCGGACATAGCGGTCATTGCAGAAAGTCAGATTCCCCACGCCGTCACCGTGTGGAGCGAGAGCAATCGGGAGGGGGGGCACGTTCGGCCAGCCTCCAACATCCCATACACTCACCCACGTGTCTCCGGAGAAGTGCAGCAGCTCGGTCTCATAGCTCCCTTTGCTGGACCCGTCATCCCAGCCACTGAATCCGAAGAACCAAGGGCTGCCGTCGGCGGCTGCTGCGAGGTGGCCGATGTCCATCCAGAAGAAGTACGCGTACGCGGGCAACTGCACCACGAAGCTGGCCACCCATCCAGAGTCAGTCTCATGGCCGATCCAGAATTCCCCGTGCCACCGCGCGAAGGTGGAGTACAGCCGTCCGGCGGTATCGTAGGCAACCGTGCCGGCACCCGACACGTAGTCCCAGAATGGATAGAACTCACCTTGCCAGGTGTCACCAACCAGACGGTACAACCGACCAGTGTCAGGGCTCGAGGTACGGCACGACAGACAGAGCTCACCGTGAGGGCCGGCGGCCATGAATGGTCGCCGATAGGCGTTGTCGGGCAGGGACCCCGAACAAACGTCAGTCATGCTCCAGCCCGTATCACCAAAGCGGGCGACACGCACCACGCTATCCGCCTGGTAAGCCGCCCACAGCCTGCCGTCAGCCGCCTTCACGAGTTCGACCGGCGACCCGGATGCGGCAGTGGAATCAACCTGCTCGACGACCCACGTCTGGCCAAAGGCGAGCGCGGCCAGCAGAGAAACCAGACCGGCAGCGTACTTCATGGCGCCTCCTTACCTCTGGATCACGACCTTGGTGACGCTGGACGCACCACGCATCACGCTCGACGCCTGACGCAGGAAGTACACGCCGGACTTCGGGTTCAGAACCCGCCTGCCCATCGCGTCGAAGGCGACTGCGCCTTGCGGCAGACTCCGAATGACCGTCGCGGCGAGCTTGCGACTTGTGGCTTGAGGCTTGAAGCTCTCCGCAACCGCGTCCGGGTCGAATTCCAGATCGATGCCCGGCAAGGCCTCGCTGTAGCCCACATCAACCGACTCGGGGTAGGACACGATGACGTTCCCGGGCTGGCCCCGCGCGGAGACAGCATACCTGCCTGCGCTCAGGCCCGACGCCACGTAGGACTGCCCCGACGCCACGACCCCTGACAACGACCCGCCCATTGGACCATGCACCGACACCTCGACCAGGTAGAAGTTCCGACTCGAAGCCCAGGTAACCGTGCCGGTCACGGAGCTGTAGTCGTCATTGTCCTGCCCTGCGGTCGGCGTCGAATCGATGTACCAGGTGATGAGCTGATCCGCTCCTGCCAGGTTCAGTAGCGCGGCCGACCCCAGGTACGGCGGCATCGGCGCCCGCCCGCGCCCAGCAGGCAGAACCGGGAACACGACCGAGTCACCGATCTTGTACGCCGAGTCGGGTAGGAGCTGTATATGGTCTCCGGCCGGGTTCAGCCGGAAGGTCCCGTGGGCGTATGTTCCCCCGGCAAGAGATGCCGAATCGACGACCAGGAAGCCGCCATACGGGATGGTGTAGGCAAGCGTGCAGACCGAGGCGTTGGTAGTAAGCAGCCACCCATTCAGGTCGAGTTCGTCGCCGCCGGGCTCAACATGCAGCTCGACCCAACCTAGACTGTCATCGTAGAACCCGAACTCATTCACGATGGTCCTTATGACCGGATTTGCCGCTGCAATTGCCGCAGCGCTCATACACAGCAGTACGAATCCTCTCATAATATCACCTCACTTCAGTACAACGACCCTGCGAACAGCCTGCGCTTGGGCTTCCCGCACGAAGAATACGCCGGGCCGCGGGTCGTGCACCCGTCGCCCCATCGCGTCGAAGGCGACCGCGCCCTGCGGCAGGCTGCGGATGACCGTCGGCCGGCGGTTCATCGTTCCTCGTCCATCGTTCATCGTTTCCTCAATCCCCGACATCGAATCGCGTATGACCGAGATGGTCGAGCTGTTGCAGTTGGCGACATACACCCGGTTCTGAACCGGATCATGGCAGAAAGCATTCGGATAGTCGCCGACGGAGATGTTCAGCAGAACTTGATTGCTCGCCCCGCCGATAACGGCCACGCTGTCGCACCAGGGGTTCGCACAGTAGACCTTGTTGTTCTGAGGGTTGTGGCAGATGGGTTCGTAGTAGCCGCTTCCTACCGAGGTGATGACCTGGTTCGTTGCGCCGTCAATCACGGTCACGTCGCCGCCCCAGTTCGCGCAGTAGACCTTGTCATTCTGAGGGTTGTAACAGAAGGCAAGGGGGTGGTGGCCTGAGGCCACACTCGCGATGACGCCGTCGGTCGCGCCGTCAATCACGGTCACCGTGTCGACGTAGTAATTCGCGCAGTAGACCTTGTTGTCCTGCGGGTTGTAGCAAAGGGCGTAGGGCTCGCCTCCCGAGGTGATGGTGGTGATGACCTGGTTGGTTGCGCCGTCAATCACGGTCACGTAGAAGCCGTAGCTGTCCGCGCAGTAGACCTTGTCATTCTGCGAGTTGTAGCAGAGGGCGATGGGCTGGTCTCCTACGGCGACAGTGGTGAGGACCTGGTTCGTCGCCCCGTCAATCACGGTCACGTTGTCGCTCTTGAGGTTCGCGCAGTAGACCTTGTTGTCGGTCGAATTGCAGCACAGGGTATAGGCGCTGTCGCCTGCGGCGACGGTGGTGATGACCTGGTTCGTCGCGCCGTCAATCACGGTCACGTTGTCGCTCCTGGAGTTCACGCAGTAGACCTTGTTGCTCAGCGGGTTGTAGAAGAGCGCACGGGGACCGTCTCCAACGGCGACAGTGGTGAGGACCTGGTTCGTCGCCCCGTCAATCACGGTCACGTTGTCACTGCCAAGGTTGGCGCTGTATATCTTGTTGTTCTGCGGATTGCAGCACAGAGCGCATGGTGCGGAGCCTGAATCCAACCCTATCGTCGTCTCCAGCCACTGGGCATGCACGGCTGACAGCAGACAGCAGATCGCCAGAAGTACGGATGCTTGTTTCATGTTCCCTCCCTATCTCCGAAGAATGACCTTGCGGACGGCTTGTGCTTGAGCTTGTGCCTCCCGCATGAAGAAGATGCCGGGCCGCGGGTCGTGCACCCGTCGCCCCATCGCGTCGAAGGCGACCGCGCCCTGCGGCAGGCTGCGGATGACCGTCGGCCGGCGGTTCATCGTTCCTCGTCCATCGTTCATCGTTTCCTCAATCCCCGACATCGAATCGCGTATGACCGAGATGGTCGAGCTGTCATGATTGGCGACGTACACGCGGTTCTGAGCCGGATTGTGACAGAAGGCTATCGGTTGTCCGCCGACATCGATGCTCAGCAACGCCTGGTTCGTCGCGCCGTGAATCACCGTCACGTTGTCGCCGTCGGAGTTGGCGCAATACACCTTGTTGTTCATGTGATTGTAGAAGAGCGCGCTCGGTCCGCTCCCGACCGCCACGGTGGACAGCACCGAGTCGGTCGCGCCGTCAATGACGGTCACGTCACGGTCTAGCCAGTTCGCGCTGTACACACGGTTGTTGGTCGAATTGTAGCTGAGGGCACGTGGGTTGTGGCCCACGAACACGGTGTCGGTGACCTGGCTTGTCCCGCCGTCAATCACGGTGACGGTGCTGTCATATGTGAAGGGAAAGTCCCCGCTGTTCGCGCAGTAGACCTTGCCTTCCTGGGTGTTGACGCAGAGGGCACAAGGCTGCTCTCCGACCGTCAGCGTGCGAAGCACGGTGTCTGCCGCACCGTCAATCACGGTCACGTGGTAGTAGCTCTTGAGGTTCGTGCAGTAGACCCGGTTATTCTGGGAGTCGCAGCACAAGTCGAAGGGGTAGTTATCTGCGTGCAGCGTCGCAATGACGCTATCAGTGGCTCCGTCAATCACGGTCACGCTGCTGTCGCCTCCATTCGCGCAATACACCTTGCCGGCCTGCACGTTGAAGCAGACGTCCTGAGGACCAGCCCCCACGGGGACTGACGCGATGATGGAGTCGGTCAGCCCGTCAAACACGGTCAGCATGTTGGAACCGCCGTTCGCGCAGTAGATCTTGTCCTCCTGAGGATTGTAGCAGAGGGCGCGAGCGGCGCCGCCGGTTGCGATGGACGCGAGGATGGCGTTGGTTGCGCCGTCGATCACGGTCACTTGGCCGGCGTTGGAGCAGTAGACCTTGTTGTTCTGAGGATTGTAGCAGAGCGCATTTGGAGCGGAACCGGAATCCAGCCGAATCGTCGTCTCCAGCCACTGGGCGGAGACGGCCGAGAGCAGGCAGAGCACTGCCAGCAACACTGATGCGTACTTCATGGCACCTCCCGTGCCCCTGATTATCGGCCGTCTACCCACCTTGTCAATGGCTGGCTGTTGCCAGTCGGGGTCCGGCAGCGGAACCCCGCCCGCTCTGCAGACCGAGCCATCGGACGCCAGCCGGAAGACGGGGCTGCACCGCCAAATGGGGCTGTACCGCGCTGCTCGTTCCTACGGCACCCCGGGCACGTCCA
>CAZSUX010000036.1:0-14349 GCA_964610135.1 uncultured bacterium
ATCCCGCCGACCTTGCTCATATCCGCCGTCGGCGTCATCCCGGACGCGACGCAGACTACCACGTCCGACTTCAAGGCCCCGGGTTCGTCAATCTACCTTGTCGGTGAGACCCTTGAGGAACTGGGCGGCAGCGAGTACTTCCGGAGAAACCAGGGCCTGGGAAGGGAAGTGCCGAAGGTCGATGCGTCACGGGGACGCAGGACACTGGTCGCGGTCGGCGCCGCCATCCGCCAGGGAATTGTGACCGCTTGTCATGACCTTTCGGACGGAGGCCTGGGTATTGCACTGACCGAGATGTGTTTCGCGGGCGCAATCGGGGCCCGGGCTGCCTTGAGCAAGGTCCCCGGCAGCCGGCGGTTCAAGCGCGACGACTTCCTGCTCTTCAGTGAGTCGAACAGCCGGTTCCTGTGCGAGGTCCCGGCGCGTAACCGAGGCGCCTTTGAAAGCCTGACTGCCGGTTTGCGGGTTCCGGCACGGGCAATCGGCCGCACCGTGAAGAATCCTGAGCTGCTGGTCGAAGGGCTGCGGGGAGACATGGTGGTGCGGCTCAGCCTGAGCGAGGCGGAGTCGGCCTGGCGCAGGGCGCTGACCCGGCGGCTCTAGAGCTCGATCGCCTGGACCGCGGTCCGGCCCGTCTCCACCAGAAAAGGCACCAGTTCGGCGAACGGTTTCTTGTGTCTGTGGTACAGAAAACGGACGACCATCGACAGGTTGACGCCGCTGAGCACGGCGACGCGCGAGTGGCTCCGCTTGACCTCAAGCCCGGCGTTGGCGCAACTGGAACCAAACATGTCGGCGAAGACGACCACTTCACCATCAGGAAGGTTGTTGATGGCCTGCTCGAGCCTGCCCTGGAGTTCCCCGATCCGGCAGTCGACGTTGGAGAGCGCGCTGACACCTTCGGTGTCCGGGACGATAGCACGCGCCGCCTCCAGCAGGGCTCGCGGCAGGTCGCCCTGGCCGATGATGACGGCGTGGATCATCCGTCGCCCGAGTTACTCGGGATCATCGGCGATGAACGGGTCGATTCGGGGGGACTTGCTCATCACCGAAGTGAGCGCATCGTCAAAGACTTTGGCCGGCTGGTAGCCGAACACCTTCAGGATGTGGTTCTTGGCGATCACTTCGAGAACCAGGGCCAGGTTCTTGCCCGGGATTACGGGAATGGTGACGCGCGGGATACGGACGCCCAGGATTTCGGTCAGTTTCTCTTCGATGCCGGTCCGCTCGTAGTCCATGCCGGGCTTCCACTGGACGAGCTTCACTTCCACTTCGATGCGCTTCTGAATGCGGATGGCGCGAACGCCGTAGAGGCTGTACACGTCGACAATCCCGACCCCGCGAATCTCGATGTGGTGAGCCAGCTCCGGCGTACGGGCCGCGGAATACCCCATTACAATGCCGGTGCCGCGGCGCAGAACCTTGACCAGGTCGTCGGCAATCAGGCGATGTCCCCGGTCGACCAGGTCCAGGGCGCACTCGGACTTGCCGATCCCGGAGTCGCCGGTAATGAGCAGCCCCACCCCGAATACGTCGACCAGTTCGCCGTTGAGGAAATCCCGGGGCGCGAGCCGGTAGTCGATGAAGGCGGACAGGGCGTGGATGAACGGAGTGGTGTCCATCGGCGTAACCAGAACCGGGATGTTGAACTCCTCGGCCCCGCCTTTCCAAACGTCCGGTAGGCCCAGTCCTTTGGTCACGATGACACAGGGGGGACGCAGCGAGAAGAGCCGGTGTACCGCCTCGTGCTGCAGTTCCGGTGTCATCGTCGCGTAGTACGACAGCTCGGTGCTGCCGACGATCTGGATGCGTTCCCGCAGGAACACGCCCGTGTATCCCGCCAGTGCCATGCCCGGCCGGTTTATGTCACCGGTGGAGACAACGTTGGCCGCCAGCCCCTTTTTGCCGGCCGCGACCTTGAGTCCCCATTCCTCCCGTTTTTCGCCGACGAGGTCGGCGACGGTCATCGGCTGGGGTTCAGACTCCATCGGGCGGTCGCGGGACGTGGTTGGGACGCTTCCGGTCGTGGAACTTGCCTTGCTGTCGAAGCAGCTGCGCGACGAGCTTATCGATGACGTCGTTGACCGCGATGTACATGTCCTTACCCCGGCCGGTGGCAGCCAACACGGTGTGGCTCATGTGGACCTTGCCTTCGGCGACGTCCTTCGCGCCTTCCTTGAGGAGGACAAGCTCGGTTTCGATGATGTGGCTGTTGAAATGGTCAAGCTTCTTCACCTTCTCGTCCACGTGCGCCTTCAAGTAAGGGGTGATTTCGAGATGGCGTCCAGTCAGTGTCAGGTTCATTGGTTCCTCCTGTAGCGGGCTTATCAAATCATAGACGTTCGGGGCCGCCGGTCAAGCACTTCACAGTTCGCGCCGGCCCTCGAGCGCACGCAGGATGGTTTCGGTGTCGGCAAGGTCGAGGTCGGATCCGACCGGCAGTCCGCGGGCGATCCGGGTGACGCGGACTCCCTTGGTCTTGAGTTGTTCGGCGACATAGATGGCGGTAGCCTCTCCCTCGGTGGTCGGGTTGGTGGCGATGATGACCTCACGAACCCCGGATGTGGTTCGCGCCAGCAGTTCTTTTACGTGCAGGTCGTCCGGTCCGACGTTGTCGATCGGCGACAGGATGCCGCCCAGCACGTGGTACGTCCCCCGGTGCTGGCGGGACTGCTCTAGGGTCAGCACGTCGGCCGGCTCCTCGACCACGCATACTACGGAATGATCCCGGGTCGGGTCGGAGCAGACGTCGCACTGCGGTTCTTCGGTCAGGCTGAAACAGATCGGGCACGGCCTGAGTTTGGAGCTGGCCTCGACGATCGAATCCGCCATCTCGCGGGCGACGTCAGGTTGCTTGAGCAGGTAGAACGCGATGCGTTGCGCCGTCTTGCGGCCGATTCCCGGCAGCTTCACGAGCGTCGCCACGAGCTGCTCGAGGGAACGTCTCAACGTTGCTCCTTCTCGTCCACTTCGCCCAGAATGCGGCTGACGCGCTCGCGGGTCGGGTCGGGACCGGGTTTCTTCGACAAGTGCACCACGAGTTGTGTCGGCCGACCCGTGATTTTGGCGAGAGTCGCGGTCAGTTGCTTCATGTCGTCTTCCAGTTTCTCCGCTGCCGCCTTGTGTTTTGCGGGCAGAGAGATGGTCAGCATGTCGTCCTTGAACGACACGGGCGCGGCCAGCTCAAGGAACCCTGCCAGCATCGGCCGGTGCTCGTTCGTGCGAAGGCGCAGTTCGGTCCAGAGAGTGCTCATCGTCGTCGGCCGGTCGGAATCGGACGAAGGCGGTGGCATGAGGGAGGGATGCCGGGATTCCGTTCTTTCCTGGCTCAGCCCTTCCGGTTTCATACCCTTCTGGCCGGTGCCGGTTGGACCGGAACGTCCCGATGCCAGTTCCAGTGACATGATCTCAAGCAGCACTCGGGGATACTGCGTGGTGCCAGCCTGGAACTCGTACTGGGTGATGTCATGGAGAATCCTCAGCAGGTCGCCGCGGCCGAACGACTTGGCCTGACGAACCATGCGTCCGACTTCGTCCGGCAGCAGGCTGAGCCCCGACTCCTTGCCGCTGACCTCGAGCACCAGCAGGTTGCGGAAGTGCTGGACCAATCCGGAATAGAACTCGACGTGGTCGTACCCGGACTCGAACAGCCGCGCGAGGAAACTCATCAGTCCCGGGCCGTCGCTGGCGAGCACAAGGTCCGTGTAGTCGAAGAACACCTCGGATGGCACCAGTCCGAGCAGCTCTTCCACGTCTTTGAGCTCGATTCCCTCGGGCCGGAACGCGGCCAACTGGTCAAGGATGCCCTCGCCGTCTCGGATTGCCCCGTCCGCGCGGCGGGCTATCGCCATCAATGCGGCGTCGGAGGCCTTGATCTTCTCCTGCCGGGTAAGCCAGGCGAGCCGGTCCTTGATTTCGGCCGGGGTCGCCCGGCGGAAGTCGAACCGCTGACAACGGGAGACGATGGTCGCGGGCACCTTGCGTGCCTCGGTTGTGGCGAATACGAACTTCACGTGGGCCGGCGGTTCCTCCAAGGTTTTGAGCAAGGCATTGAACGCCGACGGGGAGAGCATGTGGACTTCGTCGATGATGTAGATCTTGAACCGTCCGGAACTTGGCGTGTACCTCGCGTTCTCGCGCAACTCGCGCACGTCGTCCACACTGTTGTTCGATGCCCCGTCGATCTCGATGACATCGAGACTCCGGGACGCGGTTATCTCAGTGCAGAACGAGCACTTGTTGCAGGGGGCGGTGGTCGGCCCCTTCTCGCAGTTCAGGCTCTTCGCTAGGATGCGGGCGGTCGTCGTCTTGCCCACGCCCCGCGGTCCGCAGAACAGATAGGCGTTGGCAAGCCGGTTCTTCTCGATCGCACGCTTCATCGTGTCGCGAACGTGGTCCTGCACCAAGAGCTCGTCAAAGCGCTGCGGTCGATACTTGAGGGTGAGTACCTTACTTGCCATTCTCGATTTCCGACCTACGACTCGCAATTGGCGATTGCCCCGGTATCCGGTTCCGGTTCTCGATTCGGCATTCGTCAATCGTCATTCCACAATCTCAAAGGTCCGGCCGTGCGGGCGTCTTCGTCCGGTCAGGGAGAGGGTCGCACAAGCTGGCAGCTCCAGCCAGGCAGACTTGCGACTGGTCACCAATCCGCTTACCGTTGCTACCTTCCGGTCCTGGCGGGGTTCACGGCAGCGACCATCGCAAGACCCGGCCTTCATCGCTGTCGAACTCGCGGACCTGATTCGCCCCGGTCCGTCCTCATGACGCTCTTTCGACCCCGCATAAGGCGGGTTTCGGGTTACAGGGGACCGCCGACCCCCCATCTAGCACGACCGGACCGTAATCCCTAGCGCGAGAATATCTGCGGGTCCGGAAACACGCCCGACGTATTGACCTCGCTCGCCAGCACCCCGGTGAGCTGCAACCGGCTGGCGAGGGCGGCGACCGCGGGCTTGTTGATTTCGGTGTTGCGCTGAAGCTCTGGCAGACGGCACAGGCCGCAGACTTCGCTGCAGTACGGGAATTGCTTGGCCAGAATCCTCCTTGCCTGGTCGCCCTTGGTTTCAATAAATGCCATGGCGGCGTCGGTCGCGATCTTCAAGCGCTTCGGTCCCTGCCGGTAGGTGCGCGTAAACGAGGGTGCAAACCCGATTGCGGCGGCTGGAAACGGCTGGGACACGAACCGCGGGAGCGCGCTGGATTGGACGATGCGGTACTTAGTTGTGTCCAGCGGGCAGAGCAGCGGTTCAATCAGCCAGGCCGCGTCGCAGGTTCCGGCCGCCAGTTCTTGCGTCAGTGCCGAGAACGGCACCTCCTGGAGCTTCACGTCACTGGTTCGAAGCCCGAGATTGGTGAGCATCACCGGGATGTAATCACGCATCTGAGGCGGATATATGAACCGTCTTCCCCGGATGTCCGACGCGGTCTTGACCGGCGATTTGAGCGGAGCGACGATTGCATCCACCGGCAGGGACTGCCGGAATTCCTCAGCCATGAAGACCTTGAGGGTTTCGTCCTTGGTCACGATGCGCTTCAGGACCGTGCTCCACGGGAATACGCCTACGTCCACCTTGCCGGCAAAGAGGTCGGCGATGGCCTGGTCCGGGTCCGAGTAGAAGACCAGAGTCGGGTTGATCCGGTTCTTGACGAACAGGCTGTCGTCCAAGCCGACGAGTATCGGGATTGAGGTGGCCGAGCTGTCGCAGGCGAACTTGAGGTCGATCGGCCGGTTCTGCTGAATCTGCGGGTAGAGAATGACGAACACGAGGACCGCAGCCAGCAAGACAATCAGGACATTGAGTAGTTTGGTCATGCTTCGGCTCCCTTGCGGTTAGTGGCCCTGTTTTCGGAGTCGGTCGGCGGTCTGAAAAGCCTTCAGGGCTTTGTCCTTCTGGTTGGTTTCCCGGTAGCAGATGCCGAGGTTCTGGAACGCGTCCGAGTTGTTGGGGTCGAGCTTGGTGGCAATCGACAGGTTGACAATAGCGCGCCCGTAGCCTGCCTTGGCCGCATCCTTCTTGCCGGCGTCGGACAAGGCAGTGGCCAAACCGGTCTGGCTCGAGCCTAGCCAGAGGAATGCCTGCTCCATTAGCCGGGGCGCCTCGGAGCTCAGGAACATGCCCGCGGTGTCAGCGACGGTGGCGGGGCCGGTAAGCTTGCGGGTCTTGAGGTCGGGGAAGTAGAGCCAGCCAAGCCCGGCATACTTCCGGCCACGGGCAGCCAGCAGCGAGTCGACCTTGGCGGTGACTTTGTCAGTCAGCTGCGTGTAGCCGGACTCGGCCGCGGCCGGCGTAACAAGCACGAGCACGGAGTCGAACCACGGTTGAGGCAGCATCCCGACCGGTACCACGGTGCCATCGATCACGGCCTGGAGTGACTTTTCAGCAAGGCTGTCTTTCTTGCCCTGGTACTGCGTTATCCCGAGGTTGAAGAGCGAGGCAAAGTCGGAGGAGTCGTATTCGACCGCGCGGACGAAGAGCGCCTCGGCTCTTGCTGTGAAGCGTCCCGAGGCATCTCCCTTGGTCTCAGCCGCGGCGCTAAGCATGGCCGTGCCTGCTCGTGAACTGGCCACGTTCAGGTTGTTGGCAGCGTAGAAGAGCCGGCCGGCAGTCTGGGCAATTTCCACAAGCTGCTTGGACGCCTTGAGGTCGATTTCGATGTACCGTTTCAGCTCGGATTGGTCCTGCAGACGGCTCTTCTCGACCAATTGGCCGACGACCTGGTTCACCTGGACCGAGTCGATCAGCTTGAGTTGCTTCGCCAGGTCGGCCTTGGCCGAGGCGTAGCGCTTCTCGTATGCCGCGATGGCCTCGTCGTAGTAGTACCCGGCCGAGTCCCAGCGTGCGGCCCTGGCCTCTTTGGTCGGCCAGAGGCTGTCCGGCTTCTGCAGGAAGTACAGGCCGAGCAGGCTCAGCGCCTCAGGAGCGCCCGCATCCAGCTTGAGCAGGTCGCCCGCGGTGGCGCGCATGTCCTCGTAGCGTTCAAGCGCCGAGTAGATGTTGGCGACCAGGGCGTAGGTCTGGGACTTGGAAGGATCGACCTTGAGCGTTGCGAGCGCGTAACGGAGCGCGGCGTCGTTGGCGCCGGCGTTGTAGCTGTCGCGGGTCGCGCTGATGAGTGCGGTCCAGGCAAGGTACTGCCACTGCTCGTTGGCGCTGATCTTGGTGCCGAGCGTCGTATCTTTCTCCATCGCGGCCACGAAGTGATCGGCAGCGGCTGCGTGGTTGTGCAACTGCTCCTCGCTGAGCCCGAGCCAGAGCTCAATCTGGCCGAGGGTGGCGTTGTCCGCGCTCGCTCCGTACTGGTCCAGCGCCTTGGTGAACTGCTCCTTGGCACGTTCGTAGCGCTGGCCATCGTAGTGTATCCGGCCGCCGCGCATCAGGGCGTCAAGGGGAATCTGCGGTTGTGCGGCGAGCGGTACAAACAACGCCGCCGTCAGCAGAATTATCGTCAAGCTTGACTTGCGGAAATATGGCATTGTGGTCCTCCTTAGACCGGCTGAAGTGCCTTGGGAATGATAGCTATTTCAGGGGTACTGTCAACTCGCGGCGCAGCGCTTCTGTCGCCTTGTAGCGTTTGACTTTTGAGTGCCACACAGCTATATTTACCGCGCGTGTCCCACGAAGATTCCGTAGTACCCGTATACATCGAGGACGAGGTCCGCAAGTCGTTCCTCGACTATGCCATGTCGGTAATCGTGGCGCGCGCCTTGCCCGATGTCCGTGACGGTTTGAAGCCGGTCCAGCGGCGTATCCTCTTCACAATGAATGAGATGGGCCTCATTCCAACGCGGGCCACCCGCAAGTCGGCGACCGTGGTCGGCGACGTGCTGGGCAAGTACCATCCCCACGGCGATAGCGCGGTTTATGACGCCATGGTGCGGATGGCGCAGGGCTTCTCGCTCCGCTATCCGTTGGTCCACGGACAGGGCAACTTCGGCTCGATTGACGGCGACGCGGCGGCCGCGTACCGCTACACCGAAGCCCGGCTCTCGCCGCTTGCCACCGAGCTGCTGCGCGACCTGGACAAGGATACGGTCGACTTTCAGCCCAACTTCGACGAACGGCTCAAAGAGCCGACCGTCCTGCCTGCCGCATTCCCCAACCTGCTCGCCAACGGCGCGGCCGGCATCGCGGTCGGCATGGCGACCAACATCCCGCCCCACAACCTCGGCGAACTGATCGACGCCTTGGTGCTGTTGATCGACGACCCGAAGACCGGGAACAAAGAGCTGATGAAGAAGGTGCGCGGGCCGGATTTCCCAACCGGCGCGACCATTGTCGGGGTGGAGGGTATCAAGCAGGCGTACGAGACCGGTCGCGGCACCATCTCGATGCGGGGCACAGTCACCTTCGAAGAGGTGAAGGCCGGCAAGGACCGGCTCATCGTTAGCGAGATTCCCTATCAGGTCAACAAGACGACACTCATCGAGCGCATCGCCCATCTCGTGCGCGACAAGAAGATCCGGGGCATCGCCGACCTGCGGGACGAGTCGGACCGGGACGGCATGCGGATCGTGCTCGACCTGAAACGGGACGCGGTCAAGGAGGTCGTCCTTAACCAGCTCTACAAGCACACCGAGCTGCAGTCGTCGTTCGGCATCATGCTGCTCGTGCTGGTGAACGGCCAGCCCCGAACTCTGGGATTGCGGGCGCTGCTTGAGGAATTCCTCAAGTTCCGGTTCGAGACCGTGACGCGCCGGACCCGATTCGAGCTGAAACGGGCCGAGGACCGGGCCCACATCCTCGAGGGCCTGAAGATCGCGCTGAAGAACATCGACGCCGTGATCGAGCTCATCAAGAAGTCGAAGGATACCGATACCGCCCGTCAGGGCCTGATGACGAAGTTCAAGCTGTCCGAGCGCCAGGCCGACGCCATCCTGGAGATGCGCCTGGCCCGCCTTACCGGCCTGGAACGCGAGAAGATCGACGCGGAGTACAAGGACCTGATCAAGGAGATCAGCCGGCTGAAGAACCTGCTCGACTCGCGGGCGGCGATGATGAGCGAAATCCGGAATGAACTCCTTGAAGTGAAGCGGCGCTATGCGGACGAGCGCCGGACCAAGATCATCCGCGGTGAGGCCGAGGAGCTCTCGATCGAGGATCTCATCAAGGAAGAGGACATGGCCGTCACCGTCACCCATCGTGGCTACATCAAGCGGATGCCGGTATCGGTCTACCGCCGGCAGGGGAGGGGCGGGCAGGGTCGGACCGGAGTGTTGGTGCAGGAAGAGGATTTCGTCGAAGGCCTGTTCATCGCCTCGACCCACGACTACATGCTGTTCTTCACCGACAAGGGCCGCTGCTATTGGCAGAAGGTCTATGAGATACCCGAAGGTTCGCACGCGGCCAAGGGACGGTCAATCGCCAACTTGGTCGAGATGGAAAAGGACGAAGTGACCACGTCCTACCTGGCGGTGCGGGAATTCTCGGCCAAGCAGTTCGTCTTCTTCGTCACCCGCCTGGGCAAGATCAAACGGGTCACGCTCGACCAGTTTGCCAACCCCCGGCGCAAGGGCATTATCGCAATGGGCATCGAGAAGGGCGACTCGCTGGTTGTCACCCTCCTTACCTCGGGAAGTGACGACATCCTGCTCGTTACCCGTGACGGCCAGTCCATCCGGTTCCACGAGAAGGACTCGCGCGACATGGGCCGCACCGCGTCGGGTGTGCGCGGCATTCGCCTGGGCAAAGGCGATTCGGTCATCGACGCCGTCATCGTACGCGAGAACCAGTCGCTCCTGACCTTGTTCGAGAACGGCTACGGCAAGCGGACCGACTTTGAGGAGTTCCGCGTCCAGAGCCGCGGCGGGTCGGGTATCATCGCCGCCAAGCCGGTCGAGAAATCGGGCCAGCTCGCTGCGGCCAAGGCGTGCAGCGACTCTTCCGAGGTCATCCTTACCTCGAAACAGGGCATCGTCATTCGGGTCAACTGCTCGGAAATCCGCAAGTGCGGACGCGCCACGACCGGCGTCAGAGTGATGTCGGTGGACAAAGGCGATGAGGTGGTGGATGTCGCACTCATCGTAGAGGAGTCTCAGCCTACGGCTGAGAAGCAGTAGCCGCACATCGCCAGTCGTTCTTCGTCCATCGTTCCTCGTTCATCGTCGGTAGCCACACGTCTGCTACTGGTCGCGGCCTGCGTCGTGCTTGCGGCGGGTTCGCTGCGGTGCGTACGCCGGGCAGTTAGTCCGGCAACACGGCCGGTTCGCATTTTCGTAACGGACGCGCGGATAGACCGGTTTCCACTCTATGCGGCGGCGGTCAAGGCCCATCAGAAGGTCGGCCCGACCATCTGGTTTGTAACAGGCAGCCCGTTTGGAGACAGTCATCTGGCCGCATTAACCGACGGCGCGGCTCAAGTGACCCTGCTCAGCCGGGCCGGCGTGGACGCCGTCGTCCTCACGCCGGAGTGGCTCTCTTTTGGCTTGCCCCGGCTGAGCGAGATGATTGCGAGGGCCCGGTTCTACTCTCTGTCTGCCAGCCTGCTCGATGTGGCCGGCCAAACCATTGGTCACCCGTTCATGGTCAAACGGAGCGGTGCAGCGGTTCTTTCTACCACGGGCCTCGCCCTTGACTCCTCGAATGTTCTTTCGGACATGGCCGGCGTCAAGTATGCGGCTCCGGGATTCGCAGCTGCCAAGTCACTGACCCTGATGCGCCAGCGGGCCGACTTGGTCGGTGTCATGGTCGAACCTCGCTTCACCGGTTCGGCCTGGGGTGCTGACTTCACGGTCAACGTCAGCGCGTCCGGGAAGTTCGCGATGGCTCCCTCGGACGACACGAGCCGTGCAACCTGCTACGACATCAGCGCGGATGCCAGTCGCCTGACCGCAAGGACCGTGGACCTCGACCGAACAGAGCCTGACTCGGGCACAGCGCAACTTCTCGATTCCATCAGAAGCGCGGCCGACTCCATGGTTGCCCGGAGCATTCCACTCCCGCGCGGCCTCTGGACGTCGGAGCGCCTGAGCAACACGTTGGTCCAGGGTGTTCTGACCGCGAAGCTGGCCGATGGGTTCCTTTGCGACTCGCTGTTCGTTGCCGACTTCAAAGAGCCGAAGGATGTGGGAACGCTTATCGCTCTCTTACGGGACCCGGGACGTCTGGCAATCCTGAAAGTCCAGGGCGACGTCCTGTCCGCCTGGCCGAAGGAGCTGGCGCTGAGGCCCGGCTTGTCCCGCTCCAAGTTGTCCCGCGGCTTGACCTACCGCGTTGCCACAACCATCGACTACCTGCAGCGTCACCCGGGTATTGTACTGCCCGGTTTCGAACTCTCGTCCCGGCCGTTCTGGACAAGCTGCCTGGACATCCTAGAATCTGGCCAAGTCAAATGAGCAGTTTCATCAGGCGGTTCAGAACCGGCCGGTTTGTCTGGACCGTGCTCGTCACGCTCTACTTCCTTGTTTTCTTCACCAACTTCTTCCGGGACGCGATTCCGGACCGCATGACCCTGCCGGTGCTCTTCGCCTACGTCTTCGTCCTCTGGCTGTCGTTTGAGTACTACTTCGGCTCGCCCTTCTTCCAGTCCGGCGTGGTCGAGCACTCGGCATTCTGGCGCGGCATCTTTGCCTTCTTCGTCTATCCGTTTCTTGCCTACGTGGGCGCGGACTTCATCTGGTGGCACTGGACCCAGATGCCGGTGCCGGTCGCGGTGACCGGGTTCCTCGGGCTCGCCGTATTCGGGATCGGAACCTACCTGAGGCTCGGCACGCTGTTCGACCTGCTTAGAATCGCGCAAGTCAGACCCCCGGCCCGCGGGAGCAAGGAAGAGATTCTGCTCCTGCCGGAGAAGCGGTTCGTCGCGCTCAGGTTTCAGAAGCTCGCCCGCCACCCGCGCTACTTCGCCACGTTCATCCAGCTCATCGGAGCCGCGCTGGTATTCCGTTCCTGGGGCGGGCTCGTGCTCGGGGTCGGACTTGGCCTGCCGCTGCTGCTTCTGCAGGCCAGACACGAAGACGCGCACTTCCGGGACCTGCTCAAGAACGAGCTCAAGACCTACACCGCCACCGTGCCCGCGTTCTGGCCGCGTTTCCGCTAGCCGGCCGCTCGTCTGCCCCGACCGTCGCACCCGGTCTCCTGTCTACTGCCTGCTGTCTACCACCTGTCAACTTCCTTTCTACCGTCCGACTTGACATCCCGCCTGCTCAAGCTACAGTCAATCGATCGTAGCCGAGAGGAGGTGCATATGATCGAGTACCGGCTGAAGAAAGACACCGATGTCTGGCACTGGGTGCATACTTGCAGCAACTGGCCGACCTTTGACTACGAGGTCTTGCGGGGCGAGCCTACCTGGGGCACGAAGTGCCCGGAGTGCCAGCAGAAACAGACGCCTGAGGACCTGGAGTAGCTGCCGGAAGAGCGCCTATGGCCTACGGCTAGCGGGGCCCAGGGCGGCGTAGACCAATAGGCCGAGCGACACGGCCAGCGAAAGTTGGCCCAGCGTGGTTCCGGTGAGGATGAAGAAGCGCTGGACTGAACTGGACGCGCTGGACAGCGGTCCGAACAGGAGCCTCACCCCCGGTATCCAGATCACGCGTACGGCAAGTTGCAGGGCGCAAGCGGCAGCGACCAACCCCGCAGCCCGGCGCCGCGACCGCCACACGGCAACAGCCCAGATAAGTCCGCCGGCCAGCACCAGGCCAATTGTCCACCGCATGACTTCATTCACGAGTCTCATTCAATACCTCCCTGCTGTGATAGGGTAGACCACCAAGCCCGCCAGAGATCGCAGTGGCTGATGTTCTCCGCGCATAGCTTCCACGTCGTCAGCCGCCAGCTGTCGAACACGGCTCGATTTTAAGACTCGCGGGCGGGCGTGTCAAATGGGCGGGTGGAGTAGGGCGATGTCTCTCCGAGGCGGGCCGGCGGCTACGGCCGATTCCGTTCGGAGCCTGGCTCGGGCTTGGTGGGCGCCGCGGCCGTGAACCCGATTGTCAACACCCTGCCCGTCGCGTAATACGATACCGGCATCATGTATGAAACTTCGGCGCGGAACTCCACCGGTTGCAGATTAAGACCGATGAGTGCAAGCGGCCCGGCGCCATAATCACTGGCGCGGGCGCCGACCGCGAAGTTCAGGCCTCTTGAGCGATACCCGTTTCCCACCAGGATCGACGCCTGCGCCCAAGGAGCCACGTCCGCACCGGTCCCGCTCTCGTCATCACTGTGGATGTCGAGCAGATAGAGGCTCGGGCGGAACATGACGCTGACCGTCGGGTCGTTGTAGCCAAGTCCGACCTCGCCCCCGAGCAGGGCCGAGAAGCCTCCCGTGGCCCTTATTACGGACGTCAATCCCACCTCGGCAGCCAGCGGTTCGCGGTTCAGCCCCACGCGCACACCGGGCGTCAGATAGCTGACGCTGAAGTCCGGGATGGAGAACGGCAGTCCGATGAAGTTGAAGGAATCAGCGCCGAATGCCGTGAGATGTTGGTAGCCGACCCTCCACTCGACGCCTCCTGGTTCCGGAGCCCACGCCGGCAGGCCGTCGTGAAAGGCAATGGGCGGCACGCAAGCGCTGCCTGCAAACAGAAACATGACGGCCAGAAAGAGAGCCGAACGGACGAACGGACGTGTGTCGGGCGTGTTCTTCTTCCAGTGATTCCCACCATGGGCAGCCTCTGATGGCAACCTCGACTCAAGCATAGCTCGATTCTAGGACTCGCGGGCGGGCCTGTCAAATGGATGGAGGAGACGCGCCGACGGCGCGAGTATTGACTTCCGCACAGGTAATGCAGTACTTCCCGTTCCTTTCTATTCCCTCCTCTTTGAGGGGAGGGAAGGGTGAGGGTGACGTCGATGGCCATGACCTACGCGAAGATCGGTAATCCGGAATCCAAGATGATGTCGTCCGAAGGGCGCGAGGTTCCCCCTGCAGGACGGCTCGCAGCGTGGCGGTGGCTTGACACGGGTGGCTTTCTGCGCTAGTATAGAGGTGCGGCCAGGCCGCAGAACAGGAGTAGACTATGAAGAGCAAGACCATCCCCCTCGACGCACGCCTGAGTGACACAGACCGTCGGTTGATAACTTTCGCTGCCAGGAGCCATGCCTTCGAGCGGACCGCGACCCGTAGTGGGCTGGCCCCAGTCGGCTACGGCGCACAGCGGGTTAGACTCCTGTACACGAGTCGACTGGACGAACTCGAACGCCGCCTCCGCATAGCGGCTACCGAGGCGGAGCGCTGGCAGGTGCGACTCGACACCCTTCTCGACTCCGTGCCGGTGATGCCGCTCTACCAGAAGGCGGGGATAGTCCCGCCGCCGGCGATCCGTAATCTGAGCATGCGCAACCAGTTCTACCTGATGCGCGTTGCCGGGCGGTTTGCGGCCGCCGGCGGGATGAGGGTCGCATC
>CAZSUX010000037.1:0-1712 GCA_964610135.1 uncultured bacterium
CGCTGATGAAGTCGGCCAGGTGATCCGACGGCACCCATTCCCGCAGTGACGGCGGTAGCAGAAAGTCCTGATTAGGACTGTACTCTCGGAAACGCTGTGTGCCCATATCAATTAAACCCAGAAACCACCATCCCGTTCTGGCGTATTCGGGTTCTCCGACAGGCTCCTAGGGACGCTACCCATTTTCCGTTGACGTGGGCGCAGGCGGTGGTATCGTTGACCGTGCCACGTATGCCGCGAGTCGTAGTCCCGGGAGTGCCGCACCACATTACACAGCGTGGCAATCGTCGCGAGAAGGTCTTCTTCGTCAGGTCCGACTATCGCAGATACCTGCGTCTGCTTGGGGACTACGCCGTCGAGCGCGGACTCGACATCCTTGCCTACTGCCTGATGCCCAACCACGTGCACTTGATCGCCGTGCCGGCCGAGGCCGGGTCGCTTGCCGCCGTACTCAAGCCGGTGCATCTTCGCTATGCGCAGCACGTCAACCGTTCTCGGGAATGCAGTGGCCGTGTCTGGCAGGGCCGGTTCTACTCCTGTCCGCTGGATGCACAGCACACCGCGGCGGCAATCCGCTACGTCGAGTGCAATCCTGTGCGCGCCGGTCTGGGACCTCGCGCTGTCAGCTATGAGTGGTGCAGCGCAGCCGCCCACTCAGGATTGCGGCGCGACCGCCTGCTGGCGGCGGACATCGACAAGTGGGTTTCCGTTGACGACTGGTCGGATTGGCTGGGGGAGGCGGAGCCGGAGAGCCTCGTTACGCGGCTGCGCCTCCACACTCGCACCGGGCGTCCCTTGGGTGTTGATGCGTTTGTCAGAGACCTCGAAAGGCAGAGCGGCCGCAGGTTGCACGCGCTTCCCCGTGGCAGGCCCGGTGGCCGGCAGGGAAACGGGTAGCGTCCCCAATTATGGGGCTTGACTTGAAGGCGGCCGCTCATATAGTTTAGCCCGACGTGCGAATCAAAGAGCTCCAGCTCACCGGGTTCAAGTCTTTCCAGGACAAAGCGACGCTGCGGTTCTCCCCGGGACTGAACGCGGTCATCGGGCCGAATGGCTGTGGCAAGACCAACGTGCTCGACGCACTGCGTTGGGTGCTGGGTGAGCAGTCGTTCACCCTGCTGCGCTGCGCAAAGAACGAGGACCTGATTTTCGGCGGCACCGCCACGGTCGCGCCGGTCAACTTCGCCGAGGTGAAGCTGGTGCTGGATGGTGTCGGGCAGGGAGAGGGGCAGGCAGCGACCGAGGTCGAGATCCGGCGCCGGTATTTCCGCTCAGGCGAGAGCGAGTACTACCTGAACAAGCAGCCCTGCCGATTGCGCGACATCCAGGAGGTGTTCCTTTCCTCCAGCGCAGGTACCAAGGCCTACTCGATATTCGACCTGCGCCAGATGCGCGAAATAATCTCCGGCAACATACGGAAAATGTTCGAGGAGGCGGCGTCGCTGGCCAAGTACCAGGACGCCAAGGCCGACTGCCTGCGCAAGCTCGACCTGACCAACAGCGACCTGATGCGGCTCGATGACATTATCGCCGAGCGGGAACGGTACGTGCGCAGCCTGCAGCGGCAGGCGGGCAGGCTCCGGGCATTCGACAAGCTCAAGACCGAGGAGAAGGGGTTACGTCTTGTCGAACTGAAGGCCGACTATGAAGCGATGCGGCGGGACTTGGAGCGGGCTCAGGCCGACACCGAGGCGATGGAGCAGGCCGAGGCC
>CAZSUX010000037.1:1812-14020 GCA_964610135.1 uncultured bacterium
AGTCACGAAACCGAGCTCCGGCGGCAGGCACAGGAGCAGCTCGAGCGGGGACTGGACGGCCGGCAGGAGCTGGCAAAGCTCGAAGCGACGCTCGACAACCAGCGCGAAACCCACGGACGGCTCGTCGCGGAGGCAGACGCGGTGAAGTTGCGTCTGGCCCGCAACCAGGAAGAAATCGCGGGAACTCGTCAGGAGATTTCCGAGGCGGAAGCGGCGATCGAGCGGGGCCGCAAGCGGCTGGAGACGTTGCGCGCCGAGCTGACCCAGGCCCGTGACGAACGGAACCGGCTGCGCGGCGAGGACGCGAAGCTGCGCGAGGAGAAAGCCGGCCTTGAGACCGAACTCGCTCTGCTGCGTGCCGCGATTGCCAGCGAGCAGGCCGAGACCAGTCGAGCGGCGCTGGCCGACGCTCTGCGCGGAGAAGCGAGCGCGTTCCTCGATATTGCACCTGGGTGGGAGCGGGCCTGCGAGGCAGCGCTCTACGCGGTGGTTGATTTCCTTGTTGCGGATGTACCCGGGCCGGAGAGGCTCGCGGAGCTGGCCGGGAAACGTCCGGACTTGCGCTTCGGCTTCCTGATAGGAGGCGGGGTCCAGGGGTCCAGGGGTCCAGGGGTTCAGGCCCCGGCGACTCGATCTGTACCTTCGGACTCGGCCATCACCGGTCCTTTGTCCGAGTTCGTCAAGGTCAAGCCCGGGGCCCCGGCCGCACTGCAGCGACTGGTCGACGGATGCCTCGTGGCCGGCAGTTTGGGGGAACTCGACCGGCTATTGCAGCAGTTCCCGGGCTGGTCGTTCGTGACGCAGGACGGGGTGTGCCGGTTCTCCGACGGGCGATTGGTGGTGGAAGGTCGGGAGAGCGGGCGGTTGAGCGCGAGCCGGGCGATACGAGACAAGGGCGAGCGGCTCGGCGCGGTTGATGGGGACTTGGCGCGAACGGCTGCGAGCGATGCCGCCCTGGTCGTGCGCCGCGGGGAACTGGAGAAGGAGATTGAGCAGGTTGAGTTCGAGGTCGGGGAAACCGGACGGAAAAAGGCTTCGCTCGACGCATCGCTGGCGTTGATTTCCGCGACCGGAGACGAACTGGGTCGGGACGTGGAGCGGCTGCGTGCCGCACAGCATACGGCGGCGGCCCAGATGCGGGCGGCCGAGGAGAGACGAACCGCGCTGGTTGCTGCCTCGGGCGAGCTCGATGCACAGACCCAGTCCGGCACCGGTGCGCTTCAGCGGGCCGAAAGCGAGGCCCGCAACCTCGAACAGCAAGTCAAGGCCGGGCTGGAGCTTTCGTCGCAGGCGCTGGCCGAGCTCTCCGAGGCACGGCAGGCCGGGTCACGGCTGGAGGCCGAGAACGCTTTTGCCAAGCGCCAGATTGACGACGGCCGGCACCGGCTGCAGGAGTACACGGCGGCAACGGAGCGCAATCGCGAGGAGAGCAAGGTCCTGGAGAAGGAGATTGGCGAACGCGCGGCAGAGATCGAGCAGGCGCGTTCGGTGTTGGCCGGGCTCGAGGAAGAAGCCGGAAAGCTGCAGATTGCCGAGCTGGCCCGGGCCGAGGAGGCGCTTGAGGCCAACCTGGCCGAGCTGCGCCAGGCGCAGGAGCGGAACCAGAACGTCCTGATGGAGCAGCGGTTGAAGCGCTACGAGCTGAACCAGCGGTTTGCCGCAATCAGCGAAGAGGCGAAGTCGAGCTATGGAACCGATATCGCCGAGTTCCAGCCCGAGGCGGCCGAGGGCGCCGAAGAGCGGCTCGCCCAGGTGCGGCAACGGCTCGAGGCGCTCGGGCAGGTGAACCCGCTCGCGGCCCAGGAGTATGCCCAGGAGAAGTCCGACCTGGCCAAGCTCGTGACCCAGCGCGAGGACGTGGCTGCGGCCAAGGTGAACCTCGAGAGCGCACTGACCGAAATCGACCGGCACGCGCAGGAGCAGTTCGCGGCAACCTACAGCGAGGTGCGTAGTCATTTCCGCGAGATCTTCCAGACCCTGTTCCTTGAGGGGGAGGCCGACCTGGTGATGACGAACGATTCAAACCCGCTCGAGTCGGAGATCGGCATTGTCGCCAAGCCGCGGGGCAAGAACCCGAAGCGGCTTGAGCAGCTCTCCGATGGCGAGAAGGCGCTGCTCGCGGTATCGCTCCTCTTCGCCTTCTACCGGGTGAAGCCGGCGCCCTTCTGCTTCCTTGACGAGGTGGACGCGCCGCTCGACGACGCCAACGTCGGCCGGTTTGCCGACTATCTCAAGGGTATATCCGACAAGACTCAGGTGGTCATCATCACCCACAACCGGCTGACCGTAGAACGCGCCGACGTCGTGTTCGGCGTGACCGCGGAGCAGCCCGGCATCTCCACGCTCGTGTCGGTCAGCCTGGCCGACTACCGCAAGCAGGGGGAGCCGGTCGCCGCCAGCTAGTCCGTGAACCCATTCGCCCGAATCGGTGCCGGCTTCACCAAGCTGGCCAGCGGCCTGGCCAAGACCCGCCACGTGTTCCAGCGGCTGCTGGTGGCGGCCAATACCGAGGAACTGGAAGAAACGCTGCTCGCCGCCGATGTCGGGGTCAAGGCAACCGACATACTGGTTGAGAAAGTGAAGCGCGCGACCGGTGACCGGCGCGACGTCCTCGAGACCGAAATCGCAGGACTGCTAAGTCCAAAGTCCAAAGTCGAAAGTCCAAAGCCCCAACCTCCTCTGGTTGTCATGATTGTCGGGGTGAACGGCTCGGGCAAGACCACGACCGTCGGCAAGCTCTGCCGGCTCTTCGCCGACCAGGGGCAGCGCGTCGTGGTTGCCGCGGCCGACACCTACCGCGATGCCGCCGCCGAGCAGCTCGGGATCTGGGCGAAGCGGGCCCGGGTCGAGATTGTCTCATCGGTCCAGGGACAGGACGCGGCCGCGGTTGCGTTCGACACAATTCAGAAGGCAATACAGAAGAGCATCGACGTCGTGCTGGTCGACACCGCGGGCCGGCTCCACACCCGCAAAGACCTGATGGACGAAGCGGTCAAAATCAAGCGGGTCTGCGCCAAGGTGAAACCCGGGGCCCCGGACGAGGTCTGGCTGGTGCTCGATGCGACCGTGGGACAGAACGGCCTGCGTCAGGCAGCTGCGTTCAACGAACAGCTCGGATTGACCGGCCTCATCATCACCAAGCTCGACGGTACGGCCAAAGGTGGGGTGCTGATTCCGATCGTGATGGAACTCGGAGTACCGGTGCGATTCACCGGCACCGGAGAGGGGCTCGACGATATCGAGCCGTTTGACCCGCAGGCCTACGCGAAGGCGCTGTTCGAAGAATAGCCAAGAGCCGGCAGGTAGCGGTGGACCGGCCGCCGGGTCGCCGTCTGCCTACTAGCTGCCAGCGCCTTTCTGCTTGCTTTCGTCGGATTCGTTCGGCTGAGGCTCCAGCGCATTCTCCTGCTCGAGAGCTGCTTCCAGTGTCACGATTGCCTGCTGTGCCGCATCCCTTACTTCCCTGGGTTCTCTTCCCACCGGCCAGCTTCGTGACATCCGGTGCAGCCGCGGCAGTACGCCGGTAACGCGCAGCGCGGCCAGCCCGTCAATCGCCGCACAGCGCACACCGGGCTCGGGTGAATCCAGTGCGGGCTCAAGGAACGGGATTGCCGCCGGGTTGCCGATGCGGCCAAGGGCACGGAGGGCGTTGACGCGCACAAGGTCGTTCTCTTCGTTGAGTAGGTTCAAGAGCGGCATGGTGGCCGTGAAGTCACGCAACTTGCCCAGCGCCTCGGCCGCCGTAGCGCGCACCACCGGGTCGCGGTCTTTGAGCGTGTCAACCAGAGCCGACCCCGCCCGGCTGTCACCGATCTGGCCGAGGGCCTGGGCCGAGGCAATTTTCACCCAGACGACCGGGTCGGTCAGGCCGCGGATCAGGCGGTCGCAGGCGCCGCGGTGCCGGAGCCGGCCGAGTACTTCGATCGCCCGTACCCTGACGTTGGCCGACTCGTGGTTGAGGAGTTCGAACACCGGGTCGACGGCCAGTTCACTGAGGTTCTCGAGCCCGTTGGCGGCCGCGGCCGCGACTTTGTTGTCCTGGTCTTCAAGCAGGCAAGCCAGAGCCTGAGCGGAGCGGGCGTGTTTGATGCGGCCCAGTGCGGTCGTCGCCAGGAGCCGGACCCGGTCGTCGTTGTCGTCGAGCGCGCGGATGAGGGAATTGAGCGCGGCGGCGTCGCCGAGCGCGCCAAGCACCTCGGCGGCCGCGGTGCGCACCGTCGGTTCTTCGTTCGTGAGGAGCTCGGTAAGCGGGAGGACCGAGGCTTTGCCCTGGTCCAGCAACTGGTTGAAGGCGCGGAGGCGCTCGTTCAAGTCACTGCCGGACAGCGCGCGGATGAGCGGCGTAACCGACTCGGCGCTGACGCGGCGGAGCGCCGCCAGCGCCGACTCGCGGACGTTCTGGTCCGGGTCTTCCGCGCAGGCACGGGAGAGTGTGTCAACCGACTTCTGGCTGTCGATGCGGCCGAGCGCCTCGACCACGGCGGCCCGCACCAGCGGGCTCTCATCGGCCATCTCGTCGAGCAAGGCGTCGAGGGCTTTCGTGCTTCGGAACTCGCCGAGGGCCCGGGCAGCGGCAAGCCGGACTTCAACGACCATATCCCGCAGCAGTTCGAGCAGCGGCGGCAGCGCGCGGGCGCTGCCAATGCGGCCGAGTGCGGCGGCGATGGCGGCGCGAGTGTTGGGTTCCGGGTCGGCGAGGTGTGCGGTCAGGAAGTCAAGCCCGCGCTCGGAACGCAGCACTCCAAGCACCGCCGGCAGGACGGTGTCGACCGGGCCCTGCCAGGTCGCAAGATACCGCGTCAGGGGTTCGACCGCATCGGCGCCGATGGCCGCGAGCGCGTATGCGGCCAGAGCCCGGGTCGTATCGTCCGGGTCCTTGAGCATCAGGACCAGGGCGCCGGGTGCCTCGTCGCCGCCGACTTGGCCCAGCTGCTCGACGGCCCGGCGCCGCGCTGCCGGTTCCGGGTCCTGCAGTGCGGAGATGAGTTCTCTCAGCGACAATCGGACCTCCGGGCGGACTTGGCTTTCGCGGGAGGCGGGCGTACCGATGCCGCTAGCCAGTCGAGGTAGCGCCGGCTGCCGGCGTCAATCGGCAGAGCGACTATCTCAGGGGTGTCATAGGGGTGAAGCGTTTCTACCGTGGCGACGACCTCGCGCAACCGGGCCCGCGTTGTCTTAATTAGACAGAGCCACTCCCGTGAAGTCTCAATCCTGCCTTGCCAGCGATAGGTGCTCTCAATCGGGCCGACAATCTGGACGCAGGCAGCCAGTCGACGGTCAACCAGGGCGCGGGCGATGTGGCGGGCAGTGGCACGGCTGTCAGTTGTGGTGATTGCCTGGACAGACTTCTCCATTTTCTAAGTGTCCGCACAGACAGGCATTAGTCAAGCAGAACAACGGCGGCCCAGCCCCGGCCGGAATATCCCGGGACGGCATGTGTATATATCGGCAGGAGAGGCCTGATTTGACACCGCCCGCGCACGCTCTTAAGATTACCTTCATGTCTCGTAAGACTACACCGCTGACTGCGGCTTTCGTTTTCATGACGCTCGTCCTCAGTTGCTCTGAGGCGCCGGTCGTGCCGGTTCAGCCGACCAACCGCCGGGTTCTGGCGGAACTGATCAGCGAGGCCGGCTGAGGAAACTGTGCGCTTGCGGCGCAAGCGCTCGACAGCCTCGTGAAGACGAGATACGGCGACAGCTTGGTCATCGCTGAGTGGCATCCCTATGCCTACGACACGTTCAACATCAACCCGGATGACAGCCTGCGCGTGTTTCGCTACCAGCACAACCCGGGTCAGCCCTCGCTCGTGCTCGACGGCTACCTTGAAGTAGTGATGCCGTCCGACCCGGCGCAGTACTACGGCGAGTTCGACAACGCCGTGAAGAGCGTGAAATCGGATACTTCGTTCATGATGCTTGAGGCCGGCGGCGAAGCGGACAGCAGCGTCGGCCGGGTGCTCATCCGGCTCGCCGCGGACAGCATCACGCCGGGCACCAGCCCGACGCTCTATTGCGTCGTCACCGAAGACAGTCTGCCCGCCCCGCTCGGTGGGGCCTACTTCCGGGTCCCGGCGCAGTTCGTGCCTGACCGTAACGGCCTGCCGGTCAGCCTCGCCCGCGGTGACACGCTGGTCGACACCCTGACGTTCGCGATTGCCGGGCACCGGCTTGACAAGCTGGGCGCGGCGGTATTCGTCGAGGACGCGAGCGGAACCGACGAGCATCGCGTGCTCCAGTCCGCCACCATTGACCGGTTCGTTCTCACGGAGGAGAAATGAGATACTTTCTGAGCATTGGTTTGATCCTGGCACTGGCTGCCGGCATCGGCTTCGCGGCCGCCGACGAAGAAGAGAACCCGAAGGCCGGGCCGTTCACGCTACCCGACGTGAATGGCAACGACATCACGCTCGATAGCCTGCTGCAGATCGGCCCGGTCTACATGGAATGCTGGGACCTGCCCTGCGTCAACTGCATCGCCGAGCTCGACGCCCTCATGCCGATCTACGATACGCTCAAGGAGCGGGGCCTGCAGATAGTCGCGCTCTCGGTGGACAAGCCCTCCGACGAGGCTCGAGTCAAGGCGTTCGTGAAGAGCAAGAAGTGGCCGTACATCTGCCTGCTTGACGCCCAGAACGAAGTGAAAAAGGCCTACGGCATCATCATCAAGCCGACGGCCTATCTCATCAACCAGGAGGGCGAAATCGTCTACACCCACATCGGGTACAAGAAGGGCGACGAGCAGCGGATCAAGGACGAGTTCCTCAAGTGGCTGCCCGAAGAACCAGCTGAAGAACCGGCAGAAGAGCCGTCCGAGGAGCCGGTTGAAGAGAACCCTGACGACGACCAGTAGGCCAAGGGGAATGGGACGCGCAGGATTCATAGTCCTCATAGGACTCATGGCCGCGGCGGCATCGGCCGCAGAGCTTACCATCCAGGGCACGAACAAAGCTGAGTTCTGGCTATACAAGCAGGACTACGCCACCCACCTCGAGAACAAGCTCGACCTGAATCTGCGCTACGGTGACCTGCGCGGCGGGCTGGGCATGTTCCTCTACGAGCCATCCAAGCCGTGGAACGTCGACCAACAGCCGCTGCGCCTGCTCGACTACACCATCGCCTACAGCCCGAAGATGCTGGAGGTGCTGTACGGTAAGTTCTTCCAGACGTTCGGCAAGGGCCTGGCCCTGCGCACCTACTCGGATGACGACTTCCGGCACTACAAGAGCCTGCACGGCCTGCGCGGCATCGCGCGGCTGCCGCGGCAGACCGAGTTGGTGCTGCTCGGCGCGCGGATGCGCGACATCTTCTTTCAGGAGAATACCTACAAGGTAATGAACGCCGATTCGGTTCACGCCGATACGACCGACCAGGTGCTGGGCGCGGACCTGTCGACGCGGCCGTTCAGCTTCGTCCGGTTCGGCGCGCGCTACGTGCGAGTGAACCGCACCCAGGACCCCACACCCAAAGCGTTCAACGAGCTCTACGGCGGTGACGTTGCCGCCTCGGTCGGCCCGGTCGAGGTCTATGGAGAAGTCTGCCAGCGCCTCGGCACGAAACCGTACGTCGGCGGGCGCGAGAAGGGGTACGGCTACTACTTGAGCGGTACCGTCGCCGCCGGCAGTTACTCGCTGCTTGGCGAGTACATGAACTACGACAAGCTGGGTTTTCCGGACGTAGTGCTGGCTGGCAGAAAGACCTACCGCTACACCGACCCGCCGACGCCCATCAAGTCCGGCGTGGCAATCAACCGGGGCGTGGATGAGCGCGGGTTCGGAGTCACGGCTTCGGGGACGCCGACCGCGCCGCTCTACGTTGAGGCAAGCCTGGGCAGCCTCGTCGCCCCGCACGACACGAGCAAGGGCGTGCTTGAGGGCGAGGGCAAGATGCGTTACTCGCTTGGCACCGACTGGACGTTCGAGGGCAAGTTCAACCACATGGTGCAGAAGAATATCGAGCTGCACGTGGCTAGTCGCACGACCGACATGCCGACGGTCCACGTTAACTACCTGCTCGGCCAGCACACGTTTGCGCTGGAGGCCGACTATGACTTCGTCGCTGAAGACACCGGGAGCATGCCGACGCCGTGGAAGTACCACGAGACGGCGATAGCCGTGAGCTACGGGTACGGTTCGGCGTGGCTGTTTACGGTCGGCTGGCAGTACGTGGACATGAAGCTCGACCGCCGCTACAACGGCGAGCAGTCGTGGCCGGTATTCGAGGCGGTCTGGTCAATTACCAACCGGAACATGCTGCGGGTGCGGGTCGGGGCGGAGCGCGGCGGCTACACTTGCTCGGGCGGCGTCTGCCGCGAAGAGGCGCCGTTCAACGGCATCAAGGCGCAGCTCATCAGTACGTTCTAGCGTGAAGCGTCGCGTCGCGTTCGTGCTGCTTGCGGTCATCGGAATTGCCGCGGTCGCGCTTGGCATCAGGTTCGGGGACCCCGAGACGATCCACCGCTTCGCGGCCCAGATATGACTTTCCTGCATGGGGCTCGTGTAGCCCCGTAACCGGCCGACGCCGAATGGCAAAGAACCGACCAGAAATCAGTACCCGGGCGCGCGTCACGGTGTTCGCCGTCGTCGCCGGGGCCTCGGCGCTCGCTGTCCTGCTGCTCAAGTTCCTCGCCGGGTTTGACTGGGGTGTGATCTACTACGGCTTGGCCACGATGTTCGGGCTCGGGCTGTTTCTCGCCCTGTTTCTTGGCCGGCCGTCCATGCTCAATCGCTGGCTCTCTTTCATCGTCATCTCCCTCACCGGCGCAATCGCCGCCGTCTTCCTCGGTATCGGTCAGGGACTGCCGCTCGGCCGGGTTCTGCTCTTCGGGTGGGTGCCGTTCACCCTCATCATGCTCGGCGCGGTCGTGTTCGTCCGGCGACGGGTCGCGCCGTACCGGGTGGTCCAGATTACGTCGGCGGTGCTGCTCAACGCCTACATCGCCGCCTACCTGCAGAACAAACTGCTCTACCAGGGAGTTTTCAAGTACATGCCCCAGCCGATTCTCAATTGCTACGGTGGGCCGCTGGCGGTGTTCGCCTGTCCCATCGGCTCGACCCAGCAGATGGTCGGGATGAAGCTGTTGCCCTGGCTGCCGCTCGGCGTGTTTATCATCGTCGGCGCGTTTGTCGGCCGGGCCGCGTGCGCGTGGATATGCCCGTTCGGTTTGTGGCAGGACCTTCTCTACAAAATCAAGGTCGGCGCGAAAGCGAAGGGCAAGCGCTGGGTGTCGTTCGCCGCGATAGCCGTCATCACCGCCCTCATCGGCACGGCGCTTGTTCTGTTCCTCAGGCTACATCCGCTGCGGGTCTTCCTGTACGCGTGGGTGCCGTTCAACTTGCTGGTATTGGCCGTGGCAATCCGGGGAAAGCTCGACCTGCCACGCCGGATGTGGGTAGGCGGTTTCCTTGCCGCGGTCGGGCTTGCGGCCGTCGTCTGGTTCAAGTTCGAGGTCG
Source organism: uncultured bacterium (assembly GCA_964610135.1). GTDB lineage: Bacteria > Hydrothermota > Tepidihabitantia > Tepidihabitantales > Tepidihabitantaceae > UBA2258. The sequence continues at coordinate 11,264 of CAZSUX010000037.1, forward strand.
GGTATGCGGTCGCGTTCGGGTTTCTCGGCCTCGTCCTGCTCGGGCTTACCGGTCGCTGGTTCGCCGCGGCGTTCGCCGCCGTCGCCGGGCTCCTGCTCGGCTGGCTCGGCAACCCGGCGTTCCACGTTGGCCCGCTGTCCGGGCCGCCACTCGGGTTGGCGCTGGCGGTCGCGGGGTTCGGGCTCGTGGCGATTCTGGACATCGTCATCAAGCTGTCGTTGCCGTCCAACTTCCTGAAGTTCGGCATACTGCTGCTCGTCGCCGGGCTGGTCTCCTATTTCACCGCCGAGCCGTGGTTCTGCAAGCTCTGTCCCCAGGGCACGTTGGGCGCTGGCATCCCGCTCGTGCTATGGGACCCGGTCCATGCCTTGCGCAACCTCGTCGGCTGGCTCTACTGGGTGAAGATCGGCATCCTGCTTGCCTTTATCGTCGCCGCCATTGCCGTCAAGCGTCCGTTCTGCCGCGTGATTTGTCCCATCGGCGCCGTCTACTCGGTGTTCAACAAGGGCAGCCTGCTGCACATGAGACACGAGCCCCACAGTTGTACCGAGTGCTCGCTCTGCCGCAAAGTCTGCCCGATGGACATTGAGCCGCACACTGGCCCGAACCAGCTTGAGTGCATCCGCTGCTTCGAGTGTGTCTGGACCTGCCCCAAGTCCGGTCTGAAGATCACGGTCTAGCGGCAGACCGCACACCGTCCACCGCATACCGTGTACCTTGTTCCGTCATTCTGATTTCTGCAGTCTAGCATCTGACATCTCGCTTCGTCCATCTCCGCCTCCTTTGAGTCTTTCGCTCCCTTGTGGTAAGATACCAACCCGATGAGAAAGCCTGACTGGTTGCGGACGACCGTGCCTGCGGGCGCAGGGTTTGAGGCGACCAATGAGCGGCTGCGCGCGTACGGCATCAACACCGTCTGCAGTTCAGCTCGCTGTCCGAACCTCGCCGAATGCTGGGGCCGCGGCACCACGACCTTCATGATACTCGGCGACACCTGCACGCGGCACTGCCGCTTCTGCGCGGTCAAGACCGGCAACCCGCAAGGCGCGCTGGATGCGACCGAGCCTGAGCGCGTGGCCCGCGCGGTCAGCGAACTCGGACTTTTCTACGTCGTACTGACTTCGGTCGACCGCGACGACCTGCCGGACCTCGGGGCGGGCATGTTTGCGGAGACAGTCAGGCAAGTCAAAATGCAGAGTGCAAAAGGCAAAGTGCAAAATGACCGAGCCGCGTCCCTCGGCCCTCGCCTCGCGTCCCCTCCAGTCGAAGTACTGACACCGGACTTCGGTGGACGCGAGGAGCTGATAGCACAGGTTGTCTCGGCCGGGCCGTACGTGTTCGGTCACAATCTCGAAACGGTCGAGCGGCTGTCGCCGGACGTGCGCGACCCGCGCGCTTCCTACCGTCGGTCGCTCGACGTACTCGCTGCGGTCAAACGCGTCGCCCCGAAGCTGACGACCAAGGGCGGCCTGATGGTCGGGCTCGGCGAGACCGACGACGAGTTGCGGCAGGCGCTGCGCGACCTGCGCTCAGTCGAGTGTGACATCGTCACGGTCGGCCAGTACCTCCAGCCCGCGCGCCGCTGCCTGCCGGTCGAGCGCTACGTCACACCCGAGCAGTTCGTTGCCCTGGAGAAAGAGGCACTCGCGATGGGTTTCAAAGGCGCACTCTGTGGCCCGCTCGTGCGCAGCTCGTATCACGCGGAGGAAGTGGCCAAGTGGCCCAGTGCTCAAGTGGTCAAGTGAACACAGGAATGGCAGCAGATTCGAGCACTCGACCCCTTGATTCCTCGACCCCTCGACCCCTGACCGACTCCGAAGTCAACCGCGGCCTGCGCGTTTCGATTGTCGAGGGCGGGTTCGCGATGGTCTACGCAACACTCGGCGGCGGGATGTTCCTCACCGGCCTCGCTCTCTTCCTCGGTGCCAACTCGTTCCAGATAGCGATGATCGCCTCCGTCCCGCCGCTCGTAGCCGGGTTCTCGTTCCTTTCGGGCTACCTGGTGCGCCGGGTGGGTTCCCGGAAGAAGTTGCTCATCTGGTCGGCGGGCATCGGCCGCGCGGTCTTCCTGGTGCTGGTGCCGTTCCTGCTGCTGCAGATGAAGGTGAGTCTCGTCCTCTTCTTTGCCACGGTCGTCCTGTCGAGCCTGATAATGACGGTCGCGGGTACGGTTTGGCAGTCGTGGATTTCCGACCTGGTGCCGGATGAGAGGCGCGGCCGTTTCTTCGGCCTGCGCAACGCAATCCACGGCATCATCGGCGTATGCGCCGCTTATGGCGCGGGGCGCGGCATGGACTGGCTGAAGGCGCAAGGCCGCGAGCCGGTCGGGTACGGACTGGCGTTCGGGCTGGCCGTGCTCTTCGGGGTGGTTTCGACGCTGCTGCTCTTCAGGCAGCCGGAACCAGAGCTCGAGCGCCGTCCGGCGCTGAGTCTGCGCCGGACATTACTCGGCCCACTGAAGGAGCCGGAGTTCAGCAAGCTCATCCTCTTCCTTGCCGTCTGGTTCACGACCGGTACGCTCGCCTCGCCGTTCTACCTCGTCCATCTGATGAAGAACCTAAGCTTCTCCTTCGCCGCTATTGGCGTCTACTCGATGATCGGCGGCGCAATCGGAATGCTGTTCCAGCTCCTGTGGGGCAGGGCGATTGACCGGTTCGGCTCGCGGCCGGTCACGGTGTTGAACTTCGCGCTCGTCGGCGTGATGCCGCTGCTCTGGCTCTTTGCCACGCCGTCGTTCAAGCTGCCGGTCTGGGGCGA
>CAZSUX010000038.1:0-13949 GCA_964610135.1 uncultured bacterium
GCCGAGAAGAACCCCCTTGCGTTGAACCGGGCCACGAAACGTCTCTACGTGGCGCAGTACGACGTTATCAGATACGGGAATGAGATTCCCGTGATACGCGACAGCATGCTGATCGGGCTCGAGGAGCTAGAACCGTGTAGTCCTTTGCGCCACGTCGGTCCGACCGTAGTCAGCCGTGGGACACCGATGCGTGCTTCGGCGACTAGTGACTTGTGGGATGCGTCCGGTCGAAGAGCCGCAATTCTGCAGGAGGGGCTGAACGACATCGGCCGGCTAGCAACGGGCGTGTACTTCCTCCGAGGACCGAAGACCGAGGACGGGAGACCGGCCGCCTCTGTGCGCAAGGTTGTCCTGACCGAGTAGGCCAGCTCGGGACGGCCTCGGGACGCGATCCCAATTCCTCGGCGGAATTGGGTCATGTCTCTGCGGGGCTGCCTGCATCGTTGCGGGCGGCCTTTCTGTTCCAGCCGCGGCGCGGTTTGGCGGGGACGGTAGTCGTAGAATGTGTCCCTACAATAGACCGGGCAAGAGACGGCGGACTGACTGACTGATCGGAAAACGCCCGGCGGGTGAGAGGACGGGTGTCGCTACGGGTGAGATTGCAGGTGAGACTACGGGTGAGACCACGGGAGTGACTGCGGGTCGAACGGCGGGTCACACTACGGGTAAGACTACGGGACAGACGGCGGGTGCAACTGCGGGTCAAACCACGGCTGAGACTGCGGGACAAACCACGGGAGAAACTACAGGACAGACTGCGGGAGGAACTACGGGTGTAGCTGCGGGACAAACCACGGGTGAGACTGTGGGTGAGACCATGGGTGAGACAGCGGGACAAACCACGGGTGAGACTGCGGGTCGAACCATGGGTGAAACCACAGGTCAAGCTATCCCCCCAGCGGGGGTGTCATTTCCAGCCAGTGGAGACTAGTGAATTCAGAATTCAGAACTTACAGGAAAGAGCGACACGACGCGCTTGATAAGAATCCTTATCATGCGTATACTCGCAGTCGCATATGAAGAGCCGCAAGGACCGGTTTGACGGCGAGAAGGAGTTGGGCAAGCGGTTGCGCGAGTGCAGGCTCAAGGCAGGTCTCACCCAGCAGAAGCTCGCGACCGCGATGGGTCGTCAGGGCAAGGGCAGCCATCACGTAGCAGGCAGGCTGGAACGGGGCGAGGTCCCGAACCCCGGGGTGGGGCTCATTGCCGACTATCTGCGGGCGTGCCGGGCAAGTTTCGCTGACATTCAGGACGTGCTTGACCGCTACACGGCGAAGCCGAGCGTGGTTGAGGTCGAGACAAGCAAGCTGGTGGCGAAGGTGTGTGACGAACTCCCGCCCGAGGTCAACAAGGCAGCGCAGAGGTACGACCGCAGGGTTGTGAAGCAGGCCGAATCCAAGCACGAACCGGTACCAGAGCCGGCGGAACGGGTACGGAGGGCGCGGAACTTCGGCCTGTCCCAGGTTTGGGCCAGGCGGGTCAGGCGCGAGGTCGTCAGAATCATCGAGACAAAGCACCTGGCACCCGGGACGTTGTGCGAGCACTACCTGCAGGACTATGGCGCCAGTGTCTGGCGTATCCTGAATCACACCCGAGGGAAGCGCGCGGGAAAGCGAACCGCGTTGCTTGAAGAGGCAGCCAGGCCTTTTCTCGGGGAAGGAGGACCGGAGCCTGAGCATCTGGACGCGGTCAGGGAGGGGCTGCTTGAGTTCTTTCAGCACGCAGAGGCAGCGGGCGAGCTCGACACGCAACCGCCGGGGCCGTTGACGGCGGGGGGCTCGGCCCTATACTGAGAAATGGACATCAGGAAGGCGGTGACCGCCGTGGCCACGATCGTCATGTTGGGCGGGTGCGCGGTCGCTCCGCCGAAGTCGACCGGACGGCTGAGAGTCGTGACGACAATTGGCGTGCTGGCCGATTGGGCGCAGCAGGTCGGCGGGGACCGGGTCGAAGTCACGAGCCTGCTGTCCGGCAACGAGAGCCCGCACACCTACGGAATCAAGCCCGCTGACGTCAAGACGGTTGCTGATGCCCGCATTCTGTTCAAAGTGGGCCTGGGCATGGAGGAGTGGCTTGCCCCGGCAATTCAGAACTCCGGCAACAAGACGCTCGTTGTGGTTGACGCGGCAACAGGTCTCACCGATATTGTCCGGGGCGATGAGCACGACCGCAGCGGCAATCCCCACATCTGGCTGGACCCGGAATACGCCAAGCTGGGCATCAAGAACCTGGTTACAGCACTGGTGAAACTTGACCCCAAGGGTGAAAGCCTGTACCGGAAGCGCGAGGCCGCGTACCTGGTGCGACTGGACAGTCTGAGCGCGGCCATCTCCGCCCAGTTCGCCGGCTTGAGCGACAGGAGGCTCATCACCTATCACGATGCGTGGCCGTATTTTGCCCGGAGGTTCGGGCTCGACATCATCGCGACCGTCGAGCCGATCCCGGGCCAGGAGCCGTCGGCAAAAGAGTTGGCGCGGCTGGTGGACTTGATTCGACGCGAGCAAATCAAGGTTATCACGACCGAGCCGCAGTTGCCGTCAGCCCTGCCCAACATGCTGGCCGGTGAGACCGGCGTGAAGGTCGTGGTTCTGAATCCGTTGGAGTGTGAGGGCGGCTATATCGCCGCGCTGGGCGCCAGCGCCGAAGCGCTGGTCGATGCTCTGAGGTAGCGAAGTCACTCAACCGGAGAGGAGAGACCAATGAAGAAGACAGCGGTAGTACTCGTCATGGGGCTGGCAGTCGTCCTGGCGGCAGCGGCGCAGAAGCCGACAAGGACGCTCGCCGTGACCGGGACCGCCGAGGTCTCGGTGCAGCCCGACATCTGCTACATCAGCTTCGGCGTCGAGACGTTCCACAAGAAGAGCGCGCGGGAGGCGTACCGCGCCAACGCCGAGTTGATGAACGCGTTGAGCGCGGCGGTGAAGGCTGCCGGCATCGCGCCCAAGGACATTCAGACCTCGGGTTTCACGGTCGCGCCCCAGTATCGCTACGAGAGCGGCACCCGCAAGCGGCTCTTCGACGGCTACCGGGTCCACCATTCGCTCGATGTGAATGTGCGGGACCTGGAGAAGCCCTCGGCCGTACTCGACGCGGGAATGGATGCGGGGGCCACGCAGGTGAACAACGTCACATTCGCGGTCGAGAACCCCAAGAAGCATACGGTCGATGCGCGGGTCGAGGCGGTGAAGGCGGCGAAGGCCAAGGCGCAGACGATGGCGGACCTGACGGGTGTGAAGCTTGGCAAGCCCATCAGCATCAGGGAAACCGAGCCGGACGGCTATGGCCGGTACTATGCGCAGGCGAACGTGGCGTTTGACGGCGCATCGAGCGCCGAGGACACTCCCAGCCTTCAGCCGGGCCAGTTCAAGCTGAGCCGCACGGTCCACATCACCTACGAAATCGAGTGACGGCGCGGCTGAAGCTCTCTGCTATTCGGTTACGGGCAGGCGGCCGACCGACATGATGTAGAGCGGTTCTTCCTCTTTCGTCATGCGGGCCACCAGCCTAACCGCGTCGTCGTAGAAGGCGCCGATGGCGCAGGTGCCCAGCCCCAGCGAACCGCACTGCAGGTAGACGTTTTCGGCTGAGTGGCCGAGGTCCATGCAGACGTAGCGCTGGCGACCACGGTCCCCGTACTTGCCGGTGTTGCGACTGAACACCGCCGAGTAGACGATTGACGCTGGCGCATCCCTGACGCAGGTCTGGGACGCCGCGGCACGGAACAGCGCCGGCCGCTTGTCACCCGCCGCGACCAAGACCAGGTCGTGAGTTTCGGACCGATACCGGTAGACGCCCGGCGCGAGGCCGGTGACGTTTCCCGCCACGACGGACAATTCGAGCGGGTAGAGAGCGCCGGCAGACGGCGCGGTCCTGAGCCCGCCGCGCAGTTGCGGTACGCTGGGAACCGGCTGCGTGACGCCATACGCCGCCCAGAGCAGCTGCGATACGTCGGCCAGCGTCAGCGGCGCGTCGGCATACACGCGCACGGACCGGCGCTGCGCGAGGCACTTCTCAACCGACACCGAGCCGTCGAGCACGGGCGGCGGCAGCTTGACTGCCGTGCCGACAACCGGCCCGGTGTTACCCGCGGTGGCGGTTGTCAGGAGGATAGCCGTGTTTATCAGGTGCTTCATTGTGCTCCTTTGGTACCGTGCGAGGATTGCCCTGCAGATGTCGGCGGTGGTTGCCACGACTCAGCCTAGTGACGCGCGGGAAGTTGTCAAGCGCCGACTGGCCTTGACTGGCGGGCGCGCGGCCTTATCCTGACCCGTGGCTTTCACCGCCGCGCTTCTCAGCCTGGTGTCCGTCCTCGGCGGCGCAGCCGTGACACCGTCCGACTACATCGACTCCGCGAACGTGCGCACGGTCGGGCGCTGGCCCTACGGCACGTGCCTCGCGGTCTGGAGCTTTGACTCGCTTGCCTGCTGCGGCAACGGCGGTGCGTTCCAGGTTCTGAATCCGGGCAGCCAGTTGCAGAAGGTCGGTGAGTGCTTCGTGCCCGCCCAGATATTCGACATCGAGGTCGCGGGTTCCATCGCCTACGTCGCCAATGAAGACTGCGGCCTGCGGGTCATCGACCTATCTGACCCGGCGCACCCGCACGAAATTGGGCACTCGACATCATCCGATATCGCATTCGGCGTCTGCTGCCGCGACACGTTTGTCTACGTGGCTGACCGGAACGCAGGGCTCTCGATTTTCAGCGTCGCCGACCCCGCGCACCCGCGCCGCCTGGGTGGGTTCAACACTGCCGGTGCGTCCTACGACGCGTTCGTCCGCGATTCGTTCGCCTTCGTAGCCGACAACGAGGCCGGGATGCGCGTCATCAATGTTGCCCGGCCGGGCGCACCGTTCGAGGTTGGATTCTTCGACACTCCCGGCTACTCCAAGGAGGTGCTGGTCGAGGATACCTTCGCCTACGTCGCGGACTGGAACGGCGGCGTTCGCGTGCTGAGCGTGGCCGATCCGGCATCGCCCTACGAAGTCGGGTCCTTTTCTGCCAGCGGCTGCGGCCAAGCGTTTTGCCGACTCAACGACACCCTGCTGGCGCTGGCCGACGGCCTCGGCGGCCTGCGCATCTACGACACGCGCGACCCGTCCCAGCCAGCGCAGGTCGGCCGCCTTGGGATCGACGGATTCGCCGGCGCGCTGGTTCTGACCGGTGCGGGCCTCGTCGTGACCGGCGACTGGACCGGGCTCCACGTCGTCGACGTCACCAATCCGGCGCAGCCAAGCGAAGTCGGCTGGCAGGCGATGCCCGGCTACTCAATCAAGGTCTTCCTCAGCGACTCCACCGCGTTCCTCTCCTGCCGCGAGACTGGGATGTGGATTGTCGACGTCACCGACCCGGCCGCGCCGACGACGCTCAGCCACTGGCAGCCGGGCGATGAGGAAGTCTGGAACGTTCTCGTGCAGGACACGCTGGCGTTCGTCGCCGATTACTACTTCGGCCTCCGCATTGTCAACGTGGCGAGTCACAAGGAGCCGGTTGAGGTCGGCAGCGTGATCCTCGCCGGCCACCCGATGGGCGTGGAACTGCGCGACACCTTCGCCTACGTTGCCTGCGGCACCGGCTCCGGCCTGCACATCGTGAATGTCGCCGACCCGACCCATCCAACCGAGGTCGGTTCGCGCGTCACGAACGCATCGGCGCGGATGGTCGTGGTCCGCGATACTCTCGCCTTCGTGGCCGACGGCGCGGCCGGCCTGTGCGTACTCAGTGTCGCAAACCCGGCGTCGCCCTACATCGTCACGTCGCTCTCTCTGCCCGATTGGTCGCTTGAGGTGCGGGTCGTTGACACGCTGGCCTACGTCGCGACCGGGAGCGACGGCCTGCGCATCGTCAACATCGCCGACCCGGCCAATCCCTACGTTGTCGGCTCACGCAACACCCCCTCCTACGCTTACGGCCTCGCGGTCGGACTGCCGTACGCCTACGTGGCCGACCAGCACGACGGCCTACGGGTCATCGACGTGTCGGACCCGGCGAATCCGGTTGAAGTCGCCCACTACAACACGGGCGGATATGCAGACGGCGTCGTTCTCAAGGACGGGCTCCTCTACTTTGCGGACTACTCGGACGGGTTGCAGGTGATGGAGCTCTACGGGCTCGGTGTGGCAGAGGGACGCCCGGATGAGATCCGGCAGCGGCTGCGCGTGGTGCCGAGCGTCTGTTGCACCGCGGCGCGGTTCTGCGGCATCGGCGATGCAAGGGTCACCGTGTACAACAGCGCCGGTGTGAAAGTCTGGTCTGGCTCGGGCACGCGGAGTTGGGACCTGCGGGATGCGGCAGGCGTGAGTGTCCCGGCCGGTATCTACCTCTGCCGCTCAGGCGCGCGGACCGCCCGGTTCACCGTCGTCGGTCGCTAGACCGGTCAGGCCAGAGGCTGGTGGTTGTCGGGCGTGTGGGGGGCGAGCAGGCCGAGCGAGTCGAGCAGGTCGTGCACGTGCGCCCGGATGGTGTCCCGCACGCGGCGGTAGTCTTCAATGCCTTTGCCGTAAGGGTCGGGGATGTCCCAACGAATCTCCTTGGCACCGGGAATGACCGGGCAGGTGACGGTGCAGCCCATGGCGACCATGTAGTCAAACCTGCGCCCGGTCACATCGCGGAACCCCTTGGGCCGTGCAGAGGAGATGTCGATCCCCAGTTCCCTCATCACGGTGATGGCGTACGGAGCGACCCCTTCCGCCGGACTTGAGCCGGCGCGCTCGCACCCCACACCGCTGCCAAGTGCCCGGCAAAAGGCCTCGGCCATCTGGCTCCGGCAAGAGTTGCCGACGCAGGCGAAGAGGATTTTCAAGGCAGTATCAAGTCAGAGGGGAGGACCCAATCGGCAAAGCGCAGAACGGCTACACAAGAGTGCTACGCGCCGCGCTGCCCGAGACGCGGTCCTGGCCGGGCTGCACCTGGCCCTGCCTGGAATGCGGCATGCACCGATGCAGCAGCCGAAGCATCCGTCCGTCGCCGCAGCACTCGCGCCGGTTTCCGCGGACTCGGAACGGACAAAGGAAGGGGCGGACTTACGCCTGTCCCTCTGCTGCTGTTTCTGTTCTGCTACCGCCTGGCCACGACCAGCTTCTGCTGCCGCGTCCCGGCAATGGTTACGAGTTGGCAGAAGTACACGCCGTTGGCAACCCGCTTGCCGTTGGCGGCGCGGCCGTCCCACGTAGCTGAGTGCCGTCCTGCGTCCATGTTCTCGCCCACGAGGTCACGAACGACTCTGCCCGCGGCATCATAGACTTTGACGCTGACGCGGCCGGCAACCGGCAGCGCCCACGCAACCGTAGCCCGGGACCGCAGCGGGTTCGGGCAGACGTTCAGCGTGAGCTGGACCGGCACTGCAGCCGTGCCTGGCTTCTCGGCCACGCCGGTTGTCGGCGGGTCGGTCGTGTACAGGATTGCCCGGCGCTCGGCAATCGGCGCGGCGGCCTTGTGGCGGGTTCCGTTGTGCAGGACCTGGATAGCGATGGTCTCGTTCGGGTCCTCAATACCGAGCGTGGAGCTGATGTACCTGTTCGCCGTCATGTACTGAACTAGGACGGCGTTATCACCCGAGTAGGTAGCGACCGTGGTGTCGTAGATGATGACCTCGAACTTGTCGTGGTTCGAACCGAAGCAGTACCGGACGCTGTCGTATTCAATGACGAATCGGTGGTTGGCAATATCATGGTACCAGTAGACGTAGCCCGAGTCGCTATAGCCAGGGTAGAGGTCGTCCCAGTTCGCGCAGATCATGCCCGGCGGATCGGCCGGGTCAGGCAAGCTGGCGTTCGAGCAGTTGTCGGTCGTGTGGTTGCCCGGGCATATCCAGCCGTCGGCGGAGACCGAGAGCTGCGCGAAGCTCTGGCCGTAGAACTTGAACGGCCCGAACTCGGGCGGCAGCGGAACCAGAACGACGTCGTCGTTCTGCGCGAACGCTATAATCGTGCCGACCGAGTTCACCTCGACCCAGTCGTAGGTCGGGTGGGCCGGGTACAGGGTGTCGGTATCGTCGTAGGCGTAGTAGAGAGCGGGCCTACGCGGCCCGTCCGGAATCGGTTCGCTCGCGCGCAACTCGCCCACCACTATCGTGATCGGCTCGGACTTGGTGTAGCCGCCGTCGGCATAGAAGCATAGGGTGCAGGGAATCGGGGTCTCAGGGGGAATCGCGCCGGCGGCGTGGACGGTGAACAGGTCCGCAGCGTTGCTGGCGCTGTTACCACTACGAATCAACCCGAAGCTGGCGGTCGAATCGGGGACCGTGAACCGGACGTCGCCGGACCTGAGCACGGCGTGGCAGTCGTATCCGTGCCCGGCGCCGGAATTGCCGACCCTGACCAGCAGTTCCGCAGTCTCGTCCGGGTCAATCCGTCCGTTCTTGTTTCCGCCGTGTGCGGTGTCAACCACGGCCACTGCCTGCGTGGCGATTACCGGTGTGCCGACTAGGAACATCGCGACGGAAACCCACGTCGAGTCGAGTTCGTCCTTGCAGTAGAGCCAGCAGGTCACCGGGTAGCCGTTGGCCAGGCCCGAGTCCACGTGCAGGCCGAAGCCATTCGAGCCAGTGAAGGCAGAATCCCCGGCCGCGATGTTCCCGAACGTCTTGGATGAATCGGTTATCTGGACGTTGGGGTCGAAGATCCTCAGCTTGGCGGTCACCGAGTTGGCGGTCTGATGACCCCAGTTCTTCACCCAAATCGGTATCTTCACGCTCTCACCGGGATTGAGGATGGAGTCATTGTTGCCGCCCGGCGCCGAGTCCCGAATGCTCGAACGCAGGTACGACACGTAGCGTGTGCCGGCGATCACCAGCACGGTGTCACAGAAGATGTAGTGGTCACGGGCGTTCACCGCCATGGAAATCTGTCCTGGTGTCGTGGCCGAGACGTACAGCGTGACCTGCCCGCTGGAGTTGGTCCAGCCCTTCAGGTCGACCTCGTCATCCTTCTTCAGATACACCATGGCCGACTCCACGGGCGCATCGAAGGTGGTCGTCACCGTGACCGAGTACGGAATGTTGTTGCCGATGTTGACGACCCCGGCGTGCGACACGTTGAGCGCCGTTGGTTCGTCGGTCCAGAGCGGGGTCTCGGGGTCGCCGATGAGGTTCAGGTCGTAAATGCAGTACCGCTGCATGTCGTACTGATAGAGCGAGTCGGCGTAGGGTGCCCAGCACGCCTTTGAGTAGCCCAGCGCCTGGCCGGTATGGGGCATGCCGTACTGGAGGACGCCGGCAAAATAGGTCGTATCGAGCCGCTCGGATGGGCCGGGTACGTCCTGCCCCTGCTGGTTCAATGCGCCCCAGCCATAGCGGGTATTCATGATGGTGGCGATGCAGCCGCCGCCGACGCGCATCACCAGGTGCTCGGCAAAGCAGTCGCCGCCCGGCACACGGTCCCAACCCGCGCAATGACAGGCGATCGAGACGACGACGCCGGTCCTGTCGCCGTTGACCAGGGCGTCGGCGTCGTTGGAGTCGAAGTACATCAAGAGGCCGCCCTCGAACCCATGGCCTACCCAGTGCCCCAGGCCGACGCCGGCGTTCATCGAGTCTATGACCCGCTGGCGGGAGAGAGTTCCCGCGCGCTCATAGAGCCGCTGGTCGACCCAGTCGGCCGGCGTCATCCGGGCAACCGACTCCTGCATCGGCCGCTCCTCATAGGTCGACCAGAGGATGGCGGTCGGCAGACCCATCTTCTTGATGAAGCCGGTCGGAGGGTTCTGTTCGTACTTCAGCACCTTTGACACGAAGTTCTGCGCCGTGGCCACGTTGTAGACTGGCGCCCGACCGACGTAGACGTCGGAGTACATGTCGACCGAGTCCGCGATCTGGCCGTAGGTGTGGTTGCTGTTGAAATCCCACGTGCCGTCCAGCCCGGCGTAATAGAGGTCACAGGGCTCGTCACCTTCGCCGTAGTTTGCCATCCGGGTCGGGATGATGTTCTGGCCGCTCGATACATAGTCACCCTGGCCGCCGAGCAGCACGTACATCGTGCCCCACGTCGAGTAGGCGTCTTTGATGAAGCTCCGAATCTTCTCCTGCTGGTCGTATCCGGAGTAATTCGCGTATATCCAGTCGGTCCTAACGACGTTCCCGGGGACGCCCTTCTGCGTCTTCCAGTCGGCCAAACGCTGGAACACGGTGTCCATCACCGAATCGGTGACAACCACGTATTCGTAGGTGCCGGACGGAAGCGAAAACGAGGGATTGGCGCGCACGCGCGGCGCGTGCCTTTTCACGTCGCCGGGATTCCGCACCAGCGACATCACCGTCCGGCCGAAGGCCTCCCGCTGTGCGTCGGTCGCGACCGCTGCCGGCATCCCGCCAGCGTACTCGAGTCGATAGGTCAGCTTGGTGGCGAGGCGCAGCTCGCCGGTGGCTGGAACGTAGCGCACGGGGTGCAGTTCTACGTGAGCGATACGGTATCCAGCCATGGTGCCGAAGCCGGCGAGGCGCACGACTGCCGCCGGGTAGGGATCACTCGACGCGTACACCGTGGCGTCCGGCTGGGTGAGCACGGGCGTCCGGGTCTTGCCCGCCTGCGGCAGCGGGAAGTCAGGTTGGGCCGCGCCGACCTTGTAGGTCCCGGGCAGCGTAATCCACTCCTCGGAGAGGACCTCCACCCGCACCGGCAATGCGCCGGAGGGAACAGCCAGCGCCTCCACGACGCGCGGCACGCGCGGCGAACCGGGCTGTATCAGGGCAGCGCCACCCCGGAGTTCGATGTCGTCGATACCATCGTGGGAATAGATGACCAGGTCATCCCGGTCGAACTTGGCGGTTCTCGTCTCCGTCCCTGCAAGAGCCGGGACTGCGAGCAGAACCAGCAGAGCGAGCAGCCGCCTCATAAGTACTCCTTTTCTACGTTAGTTGTATACTAACAATGTGACGCCGGCTGTTAAGGATTTGTTGCGGGTGACGAGGTGTGGCCCTCGGGCCGGTCGAAGCCGGCGCCGGTCAGGCCAGCGGCTGATGATTGTCGGGCCGGTCGGGTGCCAAGTGTCCGAGAACAGCGAGCAGGGCCGTCACTTCTGAGAGTATGAGTTCTCGCACGCGGCGGTATTCGGTGAGGCCCCTGCCGAAGGGGTCGGGAATCTCCCAGCGAATTTCCTTGGCACCGGGGATGAACGGACAGGTAACTGTGCAGCCCATTGAAACGAGGTAGTCGAATCCGTGGCCGGTCACGTCGCGGAACGCCTTGGGGTGCGCGGAGGAGATGTCGATGCCGACTTCGGACATAACCGCAACCGTGTTTGGTTGGACGTTCGGCGCCGGGGTGGAGCCAGCGCTTTCGCACTCCACGTCATTGCCAAGCACGCGGCAGAAGGCCTCGGCCATCTGGCTTCGGCACGAATTGCCAACGCAGGCGAAGAGGATTCTCATTGCAGCCTCAAGTCAAAGGTCAAGAGCGAGGTCGCCTGCCCCTTCTGCATTCTGCGATCTGAGCTCTGATTTCTGACTTCGTCTGGTCCTGATGCCGCCTACCACCTTCCACCGATGCGGCCGTTGTTCTTGAGGTCGTGGCGGAACTTGGGCCAGGACGAGGTGGCCAGCGGGCTGTAGCCCTTGAGCGCGTAGAGGTAGCCGTCATACCCGACGAAGTAGATCCTCCCGTCGGTGCCGATCGTCGGTGATGATTCGATATTGAAATCGGTCGGGTACTGCCATATCAGGATGCTGTCAGGGCCAAGGGCGTAGAGGTTATTGTCGTCGGACCCGAAGTAGACCGTGCCGTTGGCGTTGATTGCCGGTGAGGAGTTGACGTTGTCGCCGGTTCCATACCGCCACTTGGTCGTGCCGTCAGGATTCAGGGCATAGAAACCGTCGTCCCACGAGCCGAAGTAGACCGTGCCGTCAGCCGCAATTGCCGGTGAGGAGCGGACCTGACCGTTGGTCAGCACCGACCACTTGAGCGTGCTGTCCGGGTTGACGGCATAGAGGTACCCGTCGAGCGAACCGAAGTATATCGTGCCGTCGGAAGCGATGGCTGGAGACGACTCGATGTCTCGCCCGGCCGAGAAGCGCCATTTGAGCGTGCCGTCCGGGGTCAAGGCGTAGAGGTCGTCGTCGTTTGACCCGCAGTAGACCGTGCCGTCAGCCGCGACGGCCGGGGAGGAGTACACCTCGCCTGATGTCTGGTAGCTCCATTTGAGGGTGCTATCCGGGTTCAGGGCGTAGATGTGGTCGTCCCTCGACCCGAAGTAGATCGTACCGTCGGTCGCGATAGCAGGTGAGGATGGGATATCGCCGCCGGTCAAGTAGGTCCACTTGACCGTGCCGTCGGAGTTGATGGCGTACATGTGGTTATCGTATGAGCCGACATAGATCGTACCATCAGCCGCAATGGCCGGAGAGGACCGTACTACGCCGCCGGTCTGAAGACGCCACTTGAGTGTGCCGTCATGATTCACGGCGTACAGATGGTCGTCCTGCGAACCGACGTAGATGGTGCCGTCGGGACCAATGGCCGGCGACGAGTAGTTGCTTGCCTCTACTCCTGCTTTCACCTGGAAACGCCAGATGCGCAGCGTGTCTTTGGGCCGGATTAGGATAGTACGGGCGTCCGACCATGAAGACAACGCGTTGCCGGTGTCCTTTGCCTGGGCCCTCACCCCGCAGGTATCGGGCACAGACCAGGCGTGGCTCATCATCGTCGTCTCGCCCGCCGCCTTGAACTGCCCCCACCCGGACGTGTCGCCGTCGCCCCAGTCGAACCTGATTGCCACCTGGAGGCCCTGGGGATGCGTTGCGGATGACGTGAATTCGTAGGTTGAGTCCTGACCGCCTCGATACGGTCCGTCCGGAGCCGCCGGCTTGTTGGGCTCGGAGCGCAGTATAACCTCCACCACGAGACCGTCGGACCACTCGGTGCTGTGGAATTCCGGGTCTCTTGCCTGGGCGGTGACTTTGGGGTGCCCGACCTGTGGCCAGGCGAAGCTCATCGCCACCGTTTCGCCGGAGGCGACGAGAGGGCTCCAGTCGGAGGTGTCGCTGCCCCAATCGAAGCGGATTGACACACTGTCGCCGAAGCGGTCGGTAGTGACGCTCTTGTAGGTGTAGGTCGTGTCCCTGAAGCAGAAGTCGGGGCCGCTCGGAACGGCCGGTACCTCGGGACGCGGCAGCACCTGCACCGGCAGCGCAGCGGACCAGTCGGACTCCGCGAGCTTCCGGTCTCTTGCCTGAGCCATGACCTGGTAGGTGCCGGTATCGGCCCAGACGTGACTCGATGTCATCTCGCCCCCACTCAGGGACCAGTCCGTCCAGTCGCCGATGGTGGAATCGCCCCAGTCGAAGCGGACGGCCACATTGTCGCCGTTCGGGTCGGTGGCGGTTACCGCGCCTGTGTACTGCTTGTCCGGGTACCAGTCGGCGGGACCGGTCGGAGCCTGCGGTATCTCCGGCGGGCGGTTCTTGCAGGACGAAACCGCGACCAGCGCCAGCGCTGCGGATAACACGAGAAACGGTCGGACGAGATTTCGAGTCATATTACCTCCGGCGACGCACAAGTGTAGTTACATCAGACCTCAGCCATCTGCTTTGAGTCTATGTCTGCTGAGAACGTATGTCAACGAGATTGGCGCGGACGCCTGCGGCATGCCCTTCTCAGGAATGTGCGAATCGACGCTACGGTCCAAGGTGCGACACCCGAGGTCGATGTCCATGGCAATCGCCGCGAATATCCAGACCGTCAGGAACCGGTCGAGGAAAGGGGGTTGCGAGCCGGAGGTACTACTTCTTGGGCGCCAGCCACTTCTTCAGCTCGTCCTTCGAGGGGAGTCTGCCCTGCGAGACGACCTTGCCGTCGACGACGAGGCCGGGCGTTATGAGAATGCCCATTGACGCGAAGAGCTTCAGGTCCTTGATGTGTTCGATGTCCGCGGCGACGTTGATTTCAGCGAGGGTGTCGCGGACGCGTTTCTCGAGTTCGTTGCACCGGGCGCAGCCGATGCCGATGATCTGGACTTTCAC
>CAZSUX010000039.1:0-13905 GCA_964610135.1 uncultured bacterium
GCGCTGAAACGGTACTCGCGAGCGTCAGCTTCACCATCAGCCCGGGCGAGAAGATTGGCCTGGTCGGGCCGAACGGCAGCGGCAAGACGACGCTGCTCAAGATAGTCCTGCGCGAAATCGAGCAGGACCGGGGCGACATCGCGGTTGGGGGTGAGCCCGAGATCGGGTACGTCCGACAGGACGTACTCGACGATGAGAACCTGACCGTGGGCAAGGCTCTGTTCGGGGAGATGGAAGAGCTGGAGGCGCGTCTGGCCCAACTCCGTAAGGAGATTGCCGCCAGCCCGGATGACGAGGGCGAGCTTGTTAAGTACGAGGTGATCGAAGAGGAACTCACGACACGGTTCGGCCACGCCTACCGCAGCCGCTGCGAGAAGATCCTGGCCCAGTTTGGCTTCAGCCCCGACCGGTACAAGGCGAAGGTGAATGTGCTGTCGCCGGGCGAGCGCGCGCGACTGGAGCTCGCCCGCGTGCTGGTGCGCGAACCGAACGTCCTCATCCTGGATGAACCGACCAACTTCCTCGACATCGGCCAGCGCGAGTGGCTCGAACGCTTCCTCGAGGAGTTCTGTGGGACCGTGCTGGTCGTCTCCCACGACCGCGTCTTCCTGAACCGGGTCGTCAACCGCATATTCGAGCTGCGCCACGCGCGCCTGAAGGTCTATGAGGGCGATTACGACGACTACGAGTTCGCCCGTGAACAGGAGCGGACGAAGCTCGAACACGAGCACGACGTCCAGCAGAAGGAAATACACAAACTCGAGCGTGTGGCCGGGGAGCGGAAGGTCTGGTCCGCACGCCGGGAGAAGACCAAGACCTCGGCCGCTGACAGCGGCTTCGAGAGTCACCGAGCGGCCAAGATGGCGAAGCGGGCCAAGCACGCCGAGAAGCGCATGGAGCAGATGATAAAGGCGCACGAGGCGAAGAAGCCGTTTGTCGAGAAACGGCCGAAGCCCGTGCTCGTAACCGACAAGCTGCCGGACAAACGGGCGGTGCTCGCCAAAGGTCTGACCAAGTCATTCAGCGGCCGGACGGTGATCAACGGTGCATCATTCGAGGTGCGGACCGGCGAGCGAGTGGGGATCATCGGCCCCAATGGTTCGGGAAAGACCGTGCTGCTCAGGATGCTCGTGAACGAATTGAAGCCGGATAAGGGCGAGACGCAGTTCGGCGCCGGCACCAGGTTCGGCTACTTCCCGCAGGACGTCGCGTTCCTCAACCTGAAGCGCACCGCGCTGGAAGAAGTGATGGAGTCCGGAATCAGCCAGGAGACCGCGCGGACCGTGCTCGGCACTCTGCTGCTGCCCAAGCGATTCGCCGAGAAGAAGCTCTCCGAGCTCTCTGCCGGCGAGCGTTCAAAGGTGCTGTTGGCACGGATTCTGGCCGGCGGGGCGAACCTGCTCGTACTCGACGAGCCGACCAACCACCTCGACATCGATACCCTGCTCGCCCTCGAAAGCCTGCTCTCGAGCGCTCCCTGCGGGATGCTCTTCGCGTCGCACGACCGGGCGCTGCTCGCCAAGTTGGCGGACCGTGTTCTGGAACTCAAGGACGGGGTCCTGGTCGACCACCGCGAACGCTACGAAGCGCTGTCCCGCAAGAGTTAGCAGTTAGGAGTCAGCGGTTAGCAGCCCGGTTTTGGGCTTGGACAAGCTCTGCTAGAAGGTGGCCTTGACGATGGTCGTGGCCGTCCTGGCGGCCCCAGCGCCGACTGGCGACAAGAAGTAGACGCCGGGCCGAAGCCCTTCGCCGATTCTGTCTCCCCTGCAGATGGCGACCTGCCGGCCAGTGACGTCCAAGAGAACAAAGAACTCGGTCTCGCGTCCCGGAACTCGGGCAAAGGAAGTAAAGGGGTTGGGATGAACCAAGGGCAGAGACGGCTCTACCGGCTGTCTGTCCGCAGGTTCCTCTACGCCAACGCCGCCCAGCGAGTCGGTCTTGATGAGGTAGACGTGAGGGCAACCCACACCAAAGGAATAGGTCAGACCTGCGACAACATAGCCACCGTCCGTAGTCTGTTGGGCTGAATAGCCCTCTTCGACGTACGTCCCGCCGTACGTCCTGGTCCAAAGCGTATCGCCCGACGCGTCAGTCTTGATGAGATAGCTATCATGACTACCGACGCCGTATGAGTCGGTCCAGCCGGCGATGAAGTAGCCGCCGTCTGAGGTCTGCAGGACAGAGCGGCCGATATCGTCGCCCGTCCCTCCATATGTCCTTGTCCACATCAGATCGCCGGTTGCACCAATCTTGATGAGATAGACGTCATAGTGTCCCGCACCGTAGGAGTGGGTACAACCTACCACAACGTAGCCGCCATCGTCTGTTTGCTGGACGGCGTAGCCCTCTTCGTAATCCTGCCCGCCATAAACTCGGGTCCAGAGCGTGTCGCCTTGCTCATTGGTCCTAACCAGATATACGTCGGCCTTGGCAGTGCCGGCCGCGATGTAGCCACCGTCAGAGGTCTGCTCAACTGAGTGACCCACACCCTCGCTCGTCCCATCGCGCTCATAGGCCTTGGTCCAGAGTGCGTCCCCGTAGGCATCGGTCTTTATCAGGTTGAAGACGTGACGGGCAGAGGAGTCGCTGTAGCCGGCGAGTACGTAGCCGCCATCAGCCGTCTGCTGCACGGCGTATCCTACATCGAAACCAGCCCCTCCGTAGGTCTTTGTCCAGATTGTGTCACCGTGAACGTCGGTCTTGATGAGATACACATTGCTGGTATCCGGCGCCCCGGGACCGAATGAGAAAGTTAGGCCGACAACAACGTAGCCACCGTCCGATGTCTGGCGGACTGACTCGCCGATGTCCCTTTCTCCGCCGTAGGTCCTTGTCCACATCGTATCGCCCGAGGAGTCGGCCTTGATAAGGTAGACCGGTGGCTGACCTGCTGTCCAACCTGCGATGACGTAACCGCGGTCACTCGTCTGCTGAACTGAACGCCCCTCATTGCCGGACTCCCCGCCATAGACTCTCCACCAACTCATCTGTGCAGATGCGATGGGAGTGAGGCACGGTGCGGCGAGCAAGACGTAGACAAAGGGCGACAGACGCGCTATCATCACGGACATAGTAGAACTCAGGCTGGGTTTGTCAAGCGACCTAAACGCGCAGGCCCGGTCTCGATCTCGGGCCTCCGACAGCTTGCGGCTTGAGGCTTGTGGCTGCTTGCGCTTGGGCTTGCGCTACGCCCTGCCGAACATCCGTGCCAGCCTGAGCCGCAGGACGAGGAAGAACGCCCGGCGGACGATACGCTTGTTCATCTTCGACGTTCCCGCGCGCCGCTCGGTGAAGACGATGGGAGTCTCCTTGATGCGGAAACCCTTGCGCCATATCAGGAAGTCAATCTCAATCTGGAACCCGTACCCGTCTTCCTTCAGCTTGTCGAGGTCGATACCGGCAAGCGTCTCGCGCCGGTAAGCCTTGAACCCGGCTGTAAGGTCGCGTATCGGTACGCCGGTGACCGTCCGAGCGTACGTGCAGGCAAAGTAGGAAAGCAGGAGCCGCTTCATCGGCCAGTTCACGACCGACACGCCGTCGGAATAGCGCGAGCCGATGACGAGGTCGTAGTCCTTGAGGAGCGCGATCATGTCAGGCACCTTGTCCGGCGGGTGCGAGAAGTCGGCGTCCATCTCGAAGCAGTAATCGTAGCCGTGTTCGAGCACGTACTTGAACCCGAGTACGTACGCGGTGCCGAGCCCCATCTTGCCCGGCCGCCGGACGAGGTGAATCTTCGGGTTCTCCTGTGCCATCCGCTCGACCAATTCGCCGGTCTTGTCCGGCGAGTTGTCGTCAATCACCAGCACCTCGAGCTCCGGCGATTTCGAGAGCACCTCGGGCAGGATGCGCTCGATGTTCTCGGCTTCGTTGTAGGTCGGGAAGATGACCAGTCCGCGTGCCACGGGCAATACTACGGAATCAGCCCAAGTGAGTCAAATGAGGAACCGGACAATCCAGAGTCCAGAATGCAGAAACCAGAATCCAGAACGCCCGCCTCGGAATCTGGAATTCTAGATTCTGGACTCTGGTTTCTGAACTCAGGATTCTCCGATTCCTAGATGTGGCAGGACCCTCCGCCGTGCTTCTGGAAGTACTTCTGATGATACTCCTCGGCCGGCCAGAACGTCGCGGCCGGCACAATCTCGGTCACTATCGGCCGCGGAAACCGGCGCGCCTTCGCCAGCTTCTCCTTCGCGGCCAGCGCGGCCGATTCCTGCTCGGGTGAGTGATAGAAGATGACCGAGCGGTACTGGGAGCCGAAATCCGGCCCCTGCCGGTTAAGCGTGGTCGGGTCGTGCGTTGCCCAGAACTTGTCCAGCAACTGCTCGTAGGTGACGACCGCCGGGTCGAACACAACCTGCAGGGCCTCAGCATGGCCGGTCGCATCCGAGCAAACGTCCTTGTAGGTCGGCTTCTCAGCATGCCCGCCCGTGTAGCCCACGGTCGTCTGCACCACGCCTTTCACCTTGTCGAACTCGGCCTGTACTCCCCAGAAACATCCCGCTGCGAATGTCGCGGTGTCGGTCTTCATCGGTAGCTCCTTTGGCTGTGTAGTCTCAATCTGCTCTCTTTTCCCAGCGCCGCAGGCCAATATGGCCGCGACTGCCAATATGACTTGAATGCTCCGCATAGAGTATTAGACTGATGCCGCGAGCTGTGAGAATCGCGAGAAGCAGGAACTGGTTATCATTCCGACCGCTCGCTCCCGCGGTCGCCCGGCGACGGCGTGCACGCCGAGTGGAGGAATCTCGCCCGGGCGAGACCCCTCCATGGACGTCGGGGTGACGGACAGCAAACCAGTGACTGAGAGGAGGATATGACGAAGAAGAAAGATCATCTGAAGTTGGTGACCTACTGCGGGCTCTACTGCGACCTCTGCTCTTCGCGCGGTCGGATGCCAAAACAGGCGTTGGCGCTCAGGGACACGATGCGCAAAGAAGGCTGGGAATACTGGGGCGACTCCTTCCCGAGGTTCAAGGAGTTCTGGCAGTTCCTCAACGACATGTCCGAGCCGGAGAAGTCCTGTCCCGGCTGCCGGCAGGACGGCGGCCCGCCGTTCTGTGGCATCCGCAAGTGCGCGCGCAAGAAGGGCCTCGACCTCTGCATCGAGTGCAAAGAATGGCCCTGCTCCCGCATCGACGGGCTGGCGGCAGGATACATCAACCTGATTGCCGACTCCGAGCGGCACAAGCGCATCGGCACGGCCAAGTGGCTGAAGGAACAACAAGCCCGGGCGGCAACCGGCTTCTGCTACTGCGACATCCGCTGCACCCCTTACACCGTCCCGGACAAGTGAGGCCCTCCGACTTGACCCCCAGAACCCCTGGACCCTCGAACCCCTCCTTGAAACTCCTCGCCCCCTGCGGCATCTACTGCGGCCTCTGCTCATCGCGCAACCGCATGCCGCAACAGGCCCAGGCCCTGCGCCGAACCATGGCCGACGGCGGCTGGGACTCCCTCGGCCGGAAGGTCAAGGACTTCAAGGAGTTCTGGCGTTTCCTAGACCGGATATCGGACCCGGAGAAGTCATGTCCGGGTTGCCGGGTCCCTGGCGCGCCGCCCTTCTGCGGTGGCCCTGAGTCCTGCGACATCAGGCAGTGCGCCTTGGACCGGAAGGTCGAACTCTGCGTCAACTGCTCAGACTGGCCCTGCGCGCGCATCAAGCGCCTGGGCCGGACGTACCTCACGCTGATTGCAGACGGCAAACGGCTGAAGAAGATCGGCCTCGCCAAGTGGCTCAAAGAACAGGAAGCCCGCGCCAAGACCGGATTCAGCTACTGCGACATCCGCTGCCGCCCCTACACGGTGCCGGACAGATAGAACCTGCCGACGGCAGTTGTCCTTGACCGCAACCGAATCCGCCCTAGGCTTCAACGTCCGCGAGGCAAAAACGGAGGCAATATGAACGTGAAAGAGATAACGCCCGAACAACTGAACGTCGAACAGTTCATCGCGACGCAGGTCGCTGAGCTGCAGAAGACCGTCGGCGACGGGCTGGCCGTGAACGCCCTTTCCGGCGGCGTGGACTCATCGGTCGTGACGATGCTCGGCCACAAGGCCCTGGGCAGCAAGCTCAAGACCTACTTCGTCGCCAACGGCATCATGCGCGAGGGCGAACCCGAGTATATCGTGAAGCTGTTCAAGGGCCTGGGAGTGGAAGTTGAACTGGTCCACGCCGAGGACGCGTTCTTCGGCGCTCTTGCGGGTCTCACCGACCCGGAGGAGAAACGCGAGGCCATCACCCAGACTTTCTACAAGAAGGTCTTCGGTGACCTGGTGAAGGCAAGCGGTGCCAAGTTTCTGCTCCAGGGCACGAACTGGACCGACGTCGAGGAGACGGTCGCGGGCGTGAAGCGCCAGCACAACATCCTCGAACAGCTCGGCATCGACACCCAGAAGGTCTTCGGGTACAAGGTGCTCGAACCGGTCCTGCAGTTGCGCAAGACCTCAATCCGCGTCGTGGGTAAGGCGCTCGGCCTGCCTGAGGAAATCTACAACCGGCCGCCATTCCCGGGCCCGGCGCTGGCCGCGCGGGTCATCGGCGAAGTGACGCCCGAACGCGTGGCCGTGGTGCGGAAGGCGACCGCGGTCCTCGAGGACGAGCTGAAGGGCTGCGGCGCGTTCCAGTGGCTGGCGATTCTGCACAACGACAAGGTCACGGGGATGAGAGACGGAAAGCGGGACTACGGCCTGCAAATCGAGGTCCGCTGCTTCGAGAGCAAGGACGCGGTGACCGCGACCGTAACCCGACTGCCGTTCGAGAAGCTCGAGAAGCTGGCGAGCCGGATTACGAGTGAAGTTCCGGGCGTGGTCAGCGTGACCTACAACGTGACGGCCAAGCCGCCCACGACCATCGAGGCGGTATAGTCCTAGAGGCACGATCGAAGTCAGAAGTCAGAAGCCAGATGTAAGAAGTCAGAAGTCTCGGACGGGCCAGAAGCAGAACGCGAGAACGAAGCGGGCAGGCGTGAGAGGCCTGCCCGCGGTTGTTCATTCGTGTCTACTTGATGTACATTCCGACCGACAGCGATACCGTACCGAGCCAGTTGTCGGTGTAGCCGTCGGTGTTGGATATCTCCGGCTCGCTCTGCTGGCCGGACGCGCCGCCGCCGATGTAGCGAGCATTGATGAAGGCGTCGACCGATTCGTTCAAGCTGAGGCCGTACCGGAGCGAAGCGTCGAGGATCGCGCCGCGGAAGCTCGACTCGACGTTGGAGCTGCCGGTGACAACCTTGCCCTGCGCATAGAACCCGTCGATTTCCGTGCCGACCCAGGAACTTCCGGTCAGCGGCAGGCGGCCGCGGAAGCGCAGAATCGGTACCGGACCGAGGTCGCTGTAGACGCGGATGTTGCTGCCGTCTTTGGGTGCAAACGAGATGGCTGCGTCCCGGACCTGGAGCGATAGTCCGACCGCGAGTTCGCGGTCAGGTTGCGGCCAGAAGTCATACTGATAGCTGACGCGGTAGAAGTCGAACCCGTAGCGGAGGGCCATCGCGGTGCCGGCTGGAAACGTGTCGGTGTCGAGCACCAACGGGTTCTGAAGATACGTTTCGGTCCGGATGTCGATGGGCTGGTAGAGCAGGACGATGGTATGCCGGGGCTTCAGGTGCAGCTCAGCCGACATCCTCCGGTAAGGAAAGAGGACGTTCTGGCCGCCGTCGGCCACGTAGTCGAGCTTCGTGCCCTGCTGACCGAACTGAATGGTGTGCTTCAGCACACCGACAAACCCTATCTCGGGTACGAGTCTGACCTCAAATGAATTCTCAGGGTTGTTCAGCCACGAAGCGGCTACCGGCGATACAGCTGCGGCAAGCAGCGCGACAAACAGAAGACAACGGGATCTGGACATCTGCGCCTCCCTTTAGACTTTCTTTCTTACTGCCGGACGTTGAATTAGACTCCGAGTCGCGGACTAGTATTCAGGATTCAGTCGCGCAGGACAAGATGGACGGTGCGGACTTGGCCGCCGTTGCGGATCCGGCAGAAGTACGTTCCAGCCCGGACCCGCCTGCCGTCTCCGTCGCGGCCGTCCCAGCTCAACTCCGAGGCTGACTCGGCGATGCGGCACACCAACTCGCCGGCCGAGGAGTAGACCGAAGCCTTGAGCGAGAGGTTGCCGTCCGCACGCATGGTCACGCCCGTACGGAACGGGTTGGGAGTCGCTGTAGGCGTCACGCCGTTCGCCGGAAACGTCACGCGCCCCTCGGCGATGCCGGCCGTCGAGTAGTAGATGCGGAAGCGGGGCATGTAGTTGCGAGGAATACCCCGGTCGGCGGTCGAGGATTTCACGTCCACCGCCCGGTTGCCGGACGTGTACCAGCCAAGATCGTAGACCGAGCTGTCGTTGTCGCCCTGCCAGCGGAACTCGAGTATCAAGTTGTCCGTCCCGTTGTAGTCAAACGGGCGGTCGAACCCGAGCCCTTGCCACGCGCCGTTCTGCCAGCGAAGATAAAGCGTGTCCCGGGTCATTGCCGCCTCTGGGGTGTTGCCTGCGTAGTTCTCCTCGAACGCGCTGTCCAGCTCCGTGACCGTGGTGTGACAGGCGTAGGCGCGGGCGTTCAGAAAGACGCCGTGGCTGTACACGTCGCTGCCACAAAGCAACTGGACGCTGTCGAGCGTACACGGCCCGGCCATCTCGGACGACAGTATCAGCACCTGATACCGCTCGCCGTTGCCTCAGCCGCCGCAGAACGGGACGTTCATCAACAGCGATCCGCCAACGCCCAGCTCGACGTACTCGGCCGCGAACGGCATGGCCACGAGCAGCAGCGCGAGTGCGATTCTCATGCGTCAGCGTATCGCGGCAGTCGAGCGAGGTCAAGCTCGGGCAGGCGAAGCGTCGGCCGCCGGCCTCAATCGCTTGACACGGTTGTGGCGGACTCTGGAGCTTGAAGTCTCCCGGTCCTCGCGGGCCTCGGGCCTTGGAGTTTGGCGTTTGCCCATGCCTTGGAGCCTGGTGCTTACCGCCCATGGCGGGCTTTGGGGTTGTCCTCGTTTGGCGCTTGAGACCGATCCCGCCGCCCAGAGCAGCGGCGGGATCGATGGGTGTTGAGTGAGACTGAAATATACTAGCCGCTAAAGTCTATCCAGATCCGGAAGCGTCCACCAACCGCGCTTCCTATGGTTTCGGGCTGGGTTCTTGGGGCTCCTACTCCACCATGGGGTGTTTCCATGATTCGGTACTTGTGACTCCAAGTTTCCAACAGCCTTCGGGGTTTGGTGTCTGCTGACCAGTTCTTCTTGTATCGCCTGACGACTCACGCTTCCCTCCTGCCGAGTAAACGCCCTTAGCACGTACCGGTCGGCCTTGGCGCCGGCCGCTGTTCCGCCATCACCCCGGACAGAGTGCCGTTCGCCCAGACCGGCCACGCCGGCCGTTCTCCCGCCATCACACCGGACAACGTGCCGTTCTCCCAAACGGCCCACGCGGCCCGTGCCGGCTGCGGCCCCGCCACTGCTGGCTCAAGCTCAACCGACATAGCGCGGTCCGACCGAACGGATCCCCGGGAACGGTCCGTGGACTCGCCTTGCACTGCGCCGACTGACGCAACTTCGCCATGCGTTGTAGACAGCCGCCGATGCTGGTTCTCAGTGGCGTAGAAAGGAAAATTGCTAACGTAGGCACGCGTACTCATCTCAAACCTCCAAATTTGCGGTCATTACGATCCCCCCCTGGTATGTGCAAGCTCGACCCCGTCGAGGCATCACCTAGGGTCAGGTCTGCGGCCACGAACTACGACCCGGCTCGCCAATGCCGATGGGTGTCGGTCGCGATAGTGGCCGCAGACCCCAATCTGTCGGATGCAAACCCGGCTCGGACTTCTCTTGCTCTACGACCAAGTGCAGCTTTCGTGCCATCGGCCATTTCCGATGCGTTCTCCGACAACTGACTGCATATGCTCGCAGTTGTGAGCTCGAGGCAGTATGGCAACCTCTTTTGAGGCCGCTAGTTAGCCGCTGCGTCCCGATTTGAGTATACGACCGGACGGGTTGCGGGTGACGGGTTGCGCGCAGCGAGTTATCAGTTGCGGTTTGCAGTTCTGGGTTTGGAGTTTGGAGTTTGGGTTTGGAGTTTGGAGTTTCCCGCGCTCCGTGCGCTGGCCTTGGGTTTCGGGTGTGTCTGCTCTCCGCAGGCGGGCGGGCTCCGGCAACATTTGACAAGTTCGCGGGCAGCGCTATTCTCTGCGGTGCGTTCGCGCACGGTAATGAACACAGAAGGGTGCGGTGCCCCAATCGGGTCCGATTCCGGACCAGAGACTCCCCGGAGAATCTTCTCCGCCCCCAGTCGCATCGTTCCTCGGGCCTCGCTAAATGAGTATGAGTGACCCTGAAACGCCCGAACCACCGGACATGCAGAAGACCGAGCCACCCGCCTCTCCGCCTGATCCGAATCTCGCCTCTCGCGTCTCGACTCTCGCTTCAAACCGGTTCGTGGTTGTTGCGGATGACGACGAGGACCTGCGCTGGATCGTCTGCAATTGGCTGGAGACGCACGGCCTGACGACGCTCGGGGTGGGTTCCGGTGCGGACGCGATTGCCGCGGTGCAGCAGCATCCGGACTGCCTGCTCCTGCTCGATTACTTCCTGTCCGACATGGACGGACGCCAGTTCCTTGACAAACTCAACGCGTTGGGTTTAGTCGTGCCATTCGTCGTAATGACCGGGAACGGCGACGAGCATATCGCGGTCGACATGATGAAGCTCGGTGCACGCGACTACATCGTGAAGCAGGTCGACTTCACCGACCTGCTCATACCTGTCGTCGAACGGGTGCTGGCCCAGCTCGCAACCGAGCAGCGCCTGACCCAGGCCGAGCAGGCACTGCGGGACTCGGAGGTCAAGTACCGCGTGCTGATGGACGATGCCCCGGATGCCATCCTGCTCGCGGACGAGGAGGGGCACATCGTCGAGGCCAACCGGCAGGCGGAACGGCTGCTGGGCCTGCCGCGAGCGGACATCGCCAGGCTGCACTTGAGCACCCTGCACCCAGAGACCACCTTTGCCGTCCTGTCGCCGCGTTCGGCAGACCCGCCGCAGAACGGCAGATGCTCGGTGTCGGATACGCTGGTTTTCAAAGGCGATGGCAGTGAGATTTCGGTGGACGTGACCGCATCGCTGGTCACCTTCGGAGGTCGGAAGGTCTCTCAGGTCGTATTGCACGACATCACCGAGCGCAAGCGAGCCGAGGAAGAGCTGCGTACCGCCTTCGCCGAAATCCGGCTCCTCAAGGAGCAGCTCGAAGCCGAAAATGTGTATCTACGCGAGGAGGTAAAGCTCAGCCACGTCCACGGCGACATCGTGGGCGACAGCCCGGCCATCAAGCGGACCCTGGCACTGGCCGAACAGGTTGCCCCGACCGACTCCACCGTCCTCATCTACGGCGAAACCGGTACCGGCAAGGAACTGCTCGCCCGCTCCATCCACAACCTCAGCCCGCGCAATGACCGGCCGCTCATCACCGTCAACTGCGCCGCGATGCCGTCCACGCTCATCGAGTCGGAGCTGTTCGGCCGGGAGAAGGGCGCCTATACCGGCGCGCTCACCCGGCAGGCCGGCCGGTTCGAGGTCGCCGACGGATCGACCCTCTTCCTCGACGAGGTCAGCGAGCTATCGCCTGAGGCGCAGGCCAAACTGCTCCGGGTGCTGCAGGAGCGGAAGTTCGAACGGCTCGGCAGTTCCGATACCGTGACGGTCGACGTCCGCGTCATTGCCGCCACCAACAGCGACCTCAAGCAGGCGGTCAAAGCCGGCAGGTTCCGCGAGGACCTGTTCTACCGACTCAACGTCTTCCCGATCACCGTCCCGCCCCTCCGCGAACGGCGCGAAGACATACCGGCCCTCGTCTGGACCTTCGTCCGCGAGTTCAGCGAGAAAATGGGCAAGCGCATCGAGTCCATCCCGAAGAGGACTATCGAGGCGCTGTGCGACCACGCCTGGCCGGGCAATGTCCGGGGTCTGCGCAACACCATCGAACGGGCCATGATTCTGTCGACCGACGCCACGCTCAAGGTCGAACTGGCGGGAACAGAGCCCGGTTCGGAGGCGCTGCCCCCGCTCGACGACGCCCAACGCAGCCGCATCACGCGCACGCTCGAGACGACCGGCTGGCGCATTCGGGGCAAAGGCGGCGCCGCCGAGCAACTCGGCCTGAAGCCGACTACGCTGGAATACCGGATAAAGAAGCTGGGAATCCGGCGACCGCCCGAGGACAAGAGCTAGCCCCGACCCACGGTGTTCTGCAGGTAGTTCGGTTATCCCGCAGTCTCTATCGCCTGGGGCGCACGACCGCAGGCACCGTCCGGACAGCGGATAGCACGGAGAGGCAAGTGCTGACCGGATGGACTCACGGCGACCGGAAGACCGGCATGTGCTACCTGACGTTTATCAGCTCGAACCTGAGTCGCTTGAGGATGGTTTCGTCAAGCTGGCGCACCTTCCACTTGGCGATGAGAGCATCGGTCTCGTTCTTCAGGACCGCGCCACCGTAGGTATTCGACTTCTTCCATATCTCGCGGCAGTAGTTGAGATAGGCGACGTACAGGGGCGTCGAGACTCCGGTCGAGTCAATAACCTCCTTGGCCTGAAGCTCGTAGGCGGCGAGCTCGGCCTGCTTGGACGAGTGCCGAGCCAGGGCACGGGCGCGAACGTCCTCGCTGGTCTGCTTCACGCGCTCGGGCTTGGTCTTGATTTCGTAGGCCGCTTCGCGGTCGACATTGGTGCGGAATCTGCCGGGCATGTTGCTCCTTTCGTTCCTCTCTGCGTCAGCGCCGGCAGCAACGCCGGCAAGCGTACGCATTCAGGAACACGATTCAAGAATCCCAATCGAGTATAGCACCATCCCGCCTTCGGCGCAAGAATCGCTACCTGGCTTGGCTACCCCGGTTACAAGGACAGGTACTACGGCAGATGCACTCGGCCCTGGGCCCTCCGATCGTACTTGACGACCACCATCTTATCCTAGCCCCGGGGCTACCCCCGGGCTACTGGCAGGTAGGCCCGGTGGTAGGACCGCGAGGAGAAAGACAGAGGCAACCGCAGATAATAGTCCCACTACTACTACGGATGCGATGGCCGATGCTATGACCGCATCTCCCCCGCCACGATGGAGCAAACGTAGCCTACCGCGTAGGAAGGCTAGTATTGTATCACGGTAGTAACAATACGGCCGCGACCGCCGTGTGGCTAACTAACAGTCGGGGAATCAACATATTAGAACAGCCTGTGAGTATCGGACGGGACTATGGCTTGGCGCCTGATTGTGACCTGGAGCCCGTGGTTCCCCGCCGCAACTCGGCGGGTCTTGGCTTTTGGAGTTTCCCGCTCCTCGCGGGCCTAGATTTCGGCACTTGCCAGTACCTTGGAGCCTGTTTGTGACTTGTGACTTGGAGCCTGGTGCTTCCCGACCGGGGCGGGCTCGACCGACTTCCGGATGAGCTGGATGAGCAGGCCCGGGTCGATCGGCTTGAAGATGACCTGCTCGACACCGAGCTCCCGCGCCTCGGCCAACAGCTCGCCCTGGGTGTAGGCGGTGCAGGCGAAGACACGAGTCGCGGGCGAGCTCGACCTGATCGTCCGGATGACCTCGATCCCGCTGGGCCCGGGCAGCAAAACCATGTCCACGATGGCAACGTCGTACCGATGGTGGGCAAGCAAGCGAAACGCAGCCGACGCGTCACGCGCTGTGTCAACCTTCATGTCTGTGATCCGGAGTATGTCAGCCAGCGTCTGCCGCAGCCCCAGGCTGTCTTCAACCAGCAGGACACTTGCGTTTCGTTTGAACATCAATACCTCCCTTGGCCGCAACGGCCTGAGGATTTGTTAATGGTGAATAGCAAAAAAGAGGTCCGGGCTTCGCCGCTCTCGCCTCTCGCCTCGCTCATCTCGCCTCTCGTATCTTTCATCTCG